>JAVEEH010000072.1 GCA_030840545.1 Frankiaceae bacterium
GGTTCCTGGCCTCGGTCGGTCAGGGCGGTTATGTCGGGCTGCGCAGCCTGCAAGGTGTCGGTGCAGGCGCCGTCCAGGTCGCAAGCCTTGCCCTTGTGGGCGTACTGGTCCCGCTCGAACGTCGGGGCCGCGCCTTCTCGGCGGTGTTCGCGGCCCAGCTGGCCGGGATGGCGATCGGGCCATTGGCCGGCAGCATCGCCGGGCTGGCCCACCTTCGTTGGCTCTTCATCGCGACGGCCGCCGCGTCCCTCACTGCCATCGTGCCGGTCCTCGTCGGCACCAGAGCGCATCCGGTGCCGATCGCATCCAGTGAGCGGCCACCCCCGCTGGTGGTGTCGCGTGCCCTCGTCGGGGTGGCACTGGTCGGTGTCTCGGCCGGGCTCGTCACGGGCGTCTACGAGACGTGCTGGAGCCTGCTGATGAACTCACGCGGCGCGGCGTCGTGGCAGATCGGCCTGTCCTGGACGTTGTTCGCCGTGCCGTTCGCGGCGTTCTCCCCGACCGCGGGACGGCTGGTCGACCGACTCGACCGACGACGCCTCGTCATCGTGGCGCTGATCGCGTCGTCGGCGTTCGCAGCGCTCTATCCCTTCCTTCCGTCGGTGGCGTGGCTGATGGGGCTAGGTGTCATCGAGGCGATCGGCGTGGCCGTCGCGTTCCCGGCCGCGCAGTCGATGCTCACGCAGACCGTCGCAGCCGAGGCACTGGGCCGGGCGCAAGGCTTGTTCACGACGGCCGAGACTGCGGCCATTGCTGTCGCCGCGGGAGCGAGCGGGGCGATGTTCGGGGTGGCGCGCTGGGTGCCGTTCGTGGTCGCCTCGGCTCTTGGCGGGTTGATCGTCCTGGCGCTGCCCACCCTGTGGCGGTCGCTGCCCGGCCGGGTCCACACCGAGTTGTCAGACGCTGAGCACGCTATGACGTGCTGACGGTCTGACAAGTCGCGGGGAATCAGGCGGGGGCGAGGCGGGCGGCGACGATCTCGGCGATCTGCACCGCGTTGAGCGCAGCACCCTTGCGCAGGTTGTCGTTGCTGAGGAACAGCGCCAGGCCTCGTCCGTCGGGCACGCCGAGGTCCTGTCGAAGCCGACCGACGAACGTCGGGTCCGCACCCGCCGCTTGCAGCGGTGTCGGGATGTCCGAGAGCTCGACGCCGGGCGCGGCGGCGAGGAGCTCGGTCGCCTGCACCACCGACAGTGGCCGGGCGAACTCCGCGTTGATCGACAGCGAGTGGCCGGTGAACACCGGCACGCGCACGCAGGTGCCGGAGACCGGAAGATCGGGGATGTCGAGGATCTTGCGCGTCTCGTCACGCAGCTTCTGCTCCTCGTTGGTCTCGAAGCTGCCGTCATCGACGATCGTGCCCGCAAGGGGCAGGACGTTGAACGCGATCGGGCGGGCGAACTTCTCCGGCTGCGGGAACGTCACCGCGGCACCGTCGTGGGTCAGCTCGCTGGCACGGTCGACGACCTGGCGCACCTGCTTGTCGAGCTCGTCCACACCCGCGCCGCCACTGCCGGAGACCGCCTGATAGGTGCTCGCCACCAACCGGACAAGCGTCGCAGCGTCGTGCAGCGGCTTGAGCACCGGCATCGCTGCCATCGTCGTGCAGTTGGGGTTGGCGATGATGCCTTTGCGGGCATCGGCGATCGCCTGCGGGTTGACCTCGCTGACGACGAGCGGAACGTCGGGATCCATGCGCCAGGCGGAGGAGTTGTCGATGACGATCGCGCCGGCGGCGGCGAAGCGTTCGGCCTGCGCGCGCGCTGTCGTTGCACCGGCCGAGAACAGCGCGATGTCGATGCCGGTCGGGTCAGCGGTCGCCGTGTCTTCGACGACGACATCGTTCCCCTCCCACTCGAGCGCGCTGCCGGCCGACCGCGCCGAGGCGAAGAAACGGATCTCGGCGACCGGGAATCCGCGCTCGGCGAGCAGGCGGCGCATGACGCCGCCGACCTGGCCGGTCGCCCCCACGACGCCCACCCGATAACCGGTCATCTGCCGGACCCCGCATGGACGACGGCCTCTTCGCTGCCGCCGAGATCGAACGCGTCGTGGACGGCACGGACCGCGGCCTGCACGTCGGTGTCGGCGCAGACCACCGAGATGCGGATCTCCGACGTGGAGATGTTCTGCACGTTGACCGCTGCGGCGGCCAGCGCCTCGAAGAACTTCGCCGAGACACCGGGGTGCGACCGCATGCCGGCGCCGACGAGCGACACCTTGCCGACGTGGTCGTCGTAGAGCAGCGACTCGAAGCCGATGCTCGACCGGACCTTCTCGAGCGCGGCCATCGCCTTCTGCCCGTCGGACTTGGGCAGGGTGAACGAGATGTCGGTGCGACCGGTGGACCCGGAGACGTTCTGCACGATCATGTCGATGTTGACGTCCGCGTCGGCGATGGTGCGGAAGATCGCGGCTGCCTCACCGGGTTTGTCCGGCACACCGACGACGGTGATGCGCGCCTCGGAGAGATCGTGTGCGACTCCCGAGATGATCGCCTGCTCCACTTGTTCCTCCTCAGGCACGTGCACGACCCACGTGCCGGTCTGCTCAGAGAACGACGAGCGCACGTGCACCTTCACGCCATATCGGCGGGCGTATTCGACACACCGCAGCATGAGCACCTTGGCCCCGGACGCCGCCATCTCGAGCATCTCCTCGTAGGAGATGCGGTCGAGCCGGCGCGCGTTGGGCACCCGGCGCGGATCGGCGGTGAAGACGCCGTCGACGTCGGTGTAGATCTCGCAGACATCGGCGTTCAGTGCGGCGGCGAGCGCGACCGCGGTCGTGTCCGACCCGCCGCGGCCCAGCGTCGTGATGTCCTTGGTGTCTTGCGACACGCCCTGGAAGCCGGCGACGATCGCGATGTATCCGGCGTCGAGCGCAGTGCGGATGCGACCGGGCGTGACATCGATGATGCGGGCCCGCCCATGCACCGAGTCGGTGATGACGCCGGCCTGCGACCCGGTGAACGATCGGGCCTCGAAACCGAGGTTGGCAATCGCCATCGCCAGCAGCGCCATCGAGATCCGCTCGCCGGCGGTCAGCAACATGTCGAGCTCACGTGGCGGCGGCAGCGGCGACACCTGCTGAGCCAGATCGAGCATGTTGTCGGTGGTGTCGCCCATCGCCGAGACGACCACGACGACGTCGTGGCCATCGCGCCGGGCGTCGACGATGCGCTGCGCGACCCGCTTGATCTGCTCGGCGTCACCGACCGAGGAGCCGCCGTACTTCTGCACGACGAGCGACATCGGGCGACCCTTCATGAGCGCGGCGGACACTGCTCAGTCTACGGAAAGCGCCCGCCATGCTTGACTCAACGCGTGAGAAGGCGGCATGCGGCGGTGCCCGCGCTCCTAGCCGTCCTCGGGCTCGCGGGTTGTCACAGCGGCGGGTCGTCGCCGACGCCCTCCCGGACCACCACGACGCCGACGCCGGCCCCGTCGGCCACGACCCCGGCCGGTGAGGCCCTCCGGCAGGTCGCGACGGCTGCGGTCGCAGCCAGCTATCGCGCCGCCTACACCGTCCGGCAGAGCCACCCCGCAACCACGGCGACCTGGCGCCTGTGGCGCACGCCATCATCCTTGCGGGTCGACGTCGTCACCAAACAAGTCACGGCGACGCTCATCGTGACCGCGAAGGCGAGCTATTCCTGTCGCAGGGCAGGGCACCGCCGGACGTGCTTCCGCGTAGCCGGGCCCGGGCAGCCCGTGCCCAAGCCGTTTCCGCTTCTCGCCGAGAAGTTGTTCTCGACCGACATCGCCACGCTCGCGAGTCACGCCGACTCCTACGCCACGTCAGCGCCCACCGTCGTCGACGGCACGGTCCAGGTGCCGGCGTCGACGTGTTTCCGGCTGCAACCGCTCGCGAGCGCGCCGCGGCCGCGCGTCGACAAGGGCACCTACTGCTTCAGCGCGTCGGGGGTGCTGACCTCGGTCAGCTATCCCAGCGGCAACGTCGTACGGCTGCAGCACCTGTCGATGCACTCACCCCCTCGCGCAGCGTTCGTGCCCTACTCGAGCCCGACTCCGCTGCCGAGCTAGACGTCGAGCAGGCGACGGCCCTCGAACGCGCGACCGAGGGTGACCTCGTCGGCGTACTCCAGGTCACCACCGACCGGAAGGCCGCTGGCCAGCCGGGTGACGCGGATGTTCATCGGCTTCACCAACCGGGCGAGATAGGTCGCGGTCGCTTCGCCCTCGAGATTGGGGTCGGTGGCGAGGATCAGCTCGGTGATCGTGTCGTCGGCCAGGCGGCTCATCAGCTCGCGGATGCGTAGGTCGTCCGGACCGATGCCCTCGATCGGCGAGATTGCGCCGCCGAGGACGTGATAGCGACCGTGGAACTCCCGCGTCTTCTCGATGGCGACGACATCCTTTGGCTCCTCGACGACGCAGATGACGGCGACGTCGCGGCGCGGGTCACGGCAGATCTTGCACTGCTCCTCTTCGGTGACGTTGCCGCACACGGAACAGAACCGCACTCGTTCCTTCACCTCGGTCAGCGCGGTGACGAGACGCCGTACGTCGACGGGGTCAGCAGCAAGCAGATGAAACGCGATCCGCTGTGCGCTCTTGGGCCCGACGCCGGGCAATCGGCCGAGCTCGTCGATCAGGTCCTGGACCGCGCCTTCATACATTGCTCAGAAGCCCGGCATGGACAAGCCACCGGTGAGCGGGCCCATCTTGTCCTGGGTGATCTCGGCGGCGACGCGTGCGGCGTCTCGCACCGCGGCCACGACGAGGTCCTGCAGCGTCTCGACGTCGGTGGGGTCGACAGCGCTCGGGTCGATGCTCAAGGCGCGCAGCTCGCCGGAGCCTGTCATCGTCGCGCGCACCAACCCGCCACCGGCAGTGCCCTCGACCTCGACATCGGCGAGCTCGGCCTGGGCCGCCATCAGCTGCTGCTGCATCTGCTGGGCCTGCTTCATGAGCTGTTGCATGTTCGGCTGCGCTGGCATGCCGTCAGCGTACGTCCCGCGGCCCGGAACGCTCAGGCACTGTCGATCTCACCGATGACCTGAGCCCCCACCTCGCGCTGCAGCAACGCCAGGGCGTCATCAGCCGTCGGGTCGGCGGTCGGCTCGTCATCGTCATCGGTGACGTCGACGATGTCGGCCGCGGCCGGGATGTCCGGCACCTCGACCGGAGCGCCGGCACCGTTGGGGGCACCGTCGGCCGATGTCCGCACCTGCAGCTCGATGCCCGCGACCTCCCGCAGCGCCTCGCGGAAGAACTCCGGCTTGCCCTGCTGCTCGAACTGCCGGGCGATCGCCGCGTTGTTGAAGGCAAGCGTCACGTGCCGAGCGTCCACGGCGACGGGCTGCGCGTATTCCTTCAGCATCGCGTGGGCGGAACGGTTGCGTTGCTTGACGGCGTCGAGCACGTCGTCCCAGAGCCGGCGCAGCGCGGCGAGGTCGACGGCACCAGGTGTCGACGCCGGCGCGGCATCGGCGGCGGGCTCGGGTTGCGGCGGGGCCGGAGCGGTGGGCGCTTCCGCGGCCGGCGGTGGGGCTGCCGGGACCGGTGCGGGCGCGGGCGCCTCGGCCTTCGGCGCGGACACCTGCCGCTCGGCAGCGGGCTGGGCCGCCGGCTCGGTCACGGACAGCCGCTTCTCGAGCCGGTCGAGGCGGGTGAGCAGCGCCGCGTTGTCCGACGACGCGGCCGGCAGCAGCACCCGCGCACAGGCCAGCTCGAGGACGAGCCGCGGTGATGTCGTGCCCCTCATGTCGACGAGTGCGAGCGCCATGACGTCGGCCGCGCGGGTCAAACCGGCCCGGCCGAAGCGCGCCGCCTGCCCGCGCATCCGCTCGAGCTCGTCGGCCGGGCAGTCGAGCAGCCCGGTCTCGCCCGCGTCGGGGACGGCGTCGAGCACGAGGAGGTCGCGGAAGCGTTCGAGCAGGTCCTGGGCGAAGCGGCGTGGGTCGAGCCCGGCCTCGATGACGCGGTCGACGGCACGAAAGACCCCGGCGCCGTCCGCAGCGGTGAAGGCGTCAACGGATTCGTCGAGCAGGGCAGCGTCGGTGTAGCCGAGAGTCGACAGGGCGCCGTCATAGCTGACGCCTCCCTCGCCGGCCCCCGCGGCGAGCTGGTCGAGCACGGATAGGGAGTCGCGGGCCGACCCGGCTCCCGCGCGCACGACGAGGGGGAGCACCAGCGGGTCGACCTCGATGCCCTCGCGCGCGCAGATGCCGGCGAGGAACTCGCGCAGGACCGCCGGCGGGATCAACCGGAACCGGTAGTGGAACGTCCGCGACTTGATCGTCGTCAGGACCTTGTCGGGCTCGGTGGTCGCGAAGATGAACTTCACATGCGGCGGCGGTTCCTCGACGACCTTGAGCAAGGCGTTGAACGCCTGCGCCGTCACCATGTGAGCCTCGTCGATGATGTAGATCTTGTACGTCGACGACACCGGCGCGAAGTAGACGCGCTCACGCAGGTCACGGGCGTCGTCGACACCGTTGTGCGACGCGGCGTCGATCTCGATCACGTCGAGACTGCCGGCGCCGTTGGGTGCCAATGCCACGCACGAGTCGCAGGTGCCGCACGGGGTCGGCGTCGGTCCCTGCTCGCAGTTGAGCGACCGGGCCAGGATGCGCGCGCTCGAGGTCTTGCCGCAGCCGCGCGGACCACTGAACAGGTAGGCGTGGTGAAGGCGGCCGGAGCGCAGCGCCTGTTGCAGTGGCTCGGTGACGTGCTCCTGCCCCACCACCTCGGCGAAGCTGCCGGGCCGGTACTTCCGGTACAGCGCAAGAGACATAGCCACCGCTTCGTTGGGACCCCCCGTGCACCCGCCAGAGCCCACTTACCCTTGCTGCCTTCCGGCCCTGGGGGAGTTGGGCGGGATAGCGCCGCACGAGGGGTCGGCGCCCACTCTAGCCGTCCGCAACGACACCGACGCCGGCGTCCACACACCCCTCGGCTGGCTAGACTTGCCGACGGAGGATTCGCCTAGTTGGCCTAGGGCGCACGCTTGGAAAGCGTGTTGGGGGCAACCCCTCGCGAGTTCGAATCTCGCATCCTCCGCCAAGCCAGCGGCCGGCATCGACACGCGGCTCGTCACGAAGCCGGAGTGCACGTGAGACAGACCGATGCGGCCCGGTGGCCGCATCGCGTCGGGCCGGGACTGCTCGCTCTGGCGGCCGGCTGCCTCGCGGTCACTCAGCTGCTGGGTCCGAGCGCTGCCGAGCCGCCGCTCGGCAGCAACGACTCCGGCACGACGCCGCCGTGGCACGTGGCGGGGTCACCGTCGCCGTGGCTGGTGACCTCCTTGCTCGTGGTTGTGGTGCTGGCCGGCGCGGGCGTGGTCACTCTCGTCCTGACCCGGCGATGGCGCCCGGACGCGCGCCGCCTGACGATCGCCGGGGTGCTGGTCGCCGGAGCCCTTGCCCTGCTGCCGCCGATCGGGTCCGCCGACACGTTGTCCTATGCGGCCTATGGCCGGATGGTGACCACGGGGCACAACCCCTACTCGACGACGCCGGCGCAGCTGGCCGACGGCGGTGACCGGGTCGGTGCTGCGGTGGAGGTCCCATGGCAACACACCCCGGCGGTCTACGGACCCCTCGCGACGGCTGAGCAGGCCGCCGCGTCCGCGGTGGCCGGCGACAACCCGGCGCTGACCGTCTGGCTGCTCGACCTCGTGAGCGTCGCCGCATTCATCCTCGTCGGCCTGCTGCTGTTGCGGACCGGCCGGGATCCGACCGCGCGGCTGCGCGCCGCAACGCTGTGGACCGCCAACCCGCTGCTGTGGTTCCAGCTCGTCGCCGGCGCCCACCTCGAGACCCTTGTCGCCGCGGCGGTGGTCGGTGCGCTGACAGTGACCTCTCGAAGTCGGGTCGCGGCCGGGGCGCTCGCCGGTGCGGCCGCGAGCGTGAAGGCTCCCGGCGGGCTGGTCTGGCTGGCGCTCGCCTGGGCCGACCGCGCGTCCCGCCGCGCGCTGCTGGCGTTGGCTGTCGGCGCCGCAGTCGTCGTCCTCCCGGGGTATGCCGCCGCCGGCACGGACGCAATCCGCCAGCTGCACCGCGCATCCCGCCTGGTGTCGCTGGCCACGCCGTGGCGACTGCTCGTCAACGGTCCGCACCTCTCGCGCGGCCTGGTGGGCATCCTCGCGACAGTGTTGTTCATCGTCTTCGTCGTCGTGCTGGCGCGACGGCTTCCGCCCGGCGCCGGCGCGGGCGCTGTTGCCGCGGTCCTGTTCCTCGGTTACGTGCTCGCCGCGCCCTACGAGCTCCCCTGGTACGACGCGCTGGCGTGGGCCTGTCTCCCGCTGATGGCAGCGTCCTGGCGGGACGGTCTCCTGCTCGCGCACACCACCGTGCTGTCTCTGGCCTACATCCCGGGCCGCGCCGCCGTCCATCTCTCCGGCCTGCTGCAGACGCTGACGTGGGGCATGCGGACCCGGGTAGCGCCGTGGCTGTTGCTGGTGGTGATGGCGGCAGTCGTCGTCATCGCGCTGCGGCGCAACCAGTTGGCGGGCCGGGGAAACGCGCCGGAGGTCAGCTGACCCGCAGACTCGCAAGCATCCGGGGGAAGTCGGTCTGCGCCTTCACGCTGCCGCCGCTGAGAAAGACCATGTCGACCGACTCGCCGGCCAGCGGCACGAACACCATCGTGCCGCGGTGGCCCTGCGCGATCACATCGATCTCCACGGCGGCGCCGACCGGCAGCTTGACCTGACGGGTCTTGGTCACGTCGACCTGCAGCCCGGGGAAGACCTGCGTCAGCAGCCCCTCGTTGATGCGGCGAACGATCACGTCGGGCGACGGAGGCGTGACGGTCGGCACCTCGACGACGAGCAGCGTCGCGCCGGACGGGCCGGTCAAAGCCAGGTCGGCGCCGCCCTCATGGGTGGTGCTCCAGCCACCGGGCGCGCGCAGCGAGACGTGACCGCCGGTGACGACCTTGGCCGGCGCCAGCACAACGGCCAGCGCCGCGACCGTGAGCACCCCGTTGAACGCGACATGGGCCGAGATCGAGCAGATCAGCCCGCGCTTGAGATAGAGCACACCGAGCAGCGCGCCCATCAGGGCGTAGTAACGCAGGGCAGCGGGGTTCAGATGCCAGACGGCAAACGCTGCTCCTGACACCAGGACAGCGACCCGCGAGCCGTGGTTGCGCAGTGACTCGAGCAGCAGACCACGGAAGAGCACCTCCTCGACGAGGGGTGCGCAGGCGCAGGCGATGAGCGCACTGACCACGAGGTGGGCGGCGTCACCCTCGCTCATCATCGTGACGATGCGTGGATCCGGTGACAGGTGTCCGGCCGCGGCACTGACAGCAGTGAGCAACGCCGCCGACAGTCCGCCGCCGACAAGGGCACCGAACAGGATCCCGCCGGCCGGACTGCCCACCTGCCAACGCAGCCGCACCCCCGGGACGAGCTGGGTGACGATCAACGCGCCGACCACCGCATAGACACCGAGGGTGATGACGATGGCGTACCGGATGTAGGTCTCGGGTTCGAGGCTTGCGTCCCGGCCGAGATGCCAGGACAGTGCCATGCCGAGTGCGCCGATGCCGATCGCGACGGCGACCAGCACCAGAGCTCGGGCTCCCAGCATCCGCTCGGGCGCGGCAGGCATGGGTGGCGGCGGCGGGACCGGCAGCGCGGCGCCGGCCCGGGTCGGTGCGGGGAACGCTAAGGGCGCCACCGGCGGCGGCGCGGCAGCGGGCGTCGTGACTGGCGCGAAGGCGACCGCGGACAAGCCGAAGCGGCCGCCGACGCCGGTCGAGACGGACTCGAACGACGTGAAGCACTGCCCGCACCAGCGAGCAGTCGGCGGCGACGAACCACCGCACGACGGGCAGTTGCGCACCAAGTCCTATCGGCGGGAGTGCGCCTCCCCTTGACGCTCGGCTCGAGCGTCAACGGGGACAGTGGCGGTGGAGGTGGGATTTGAACCCACGGAGGAGTTGCCCCCTCACACGCTTTCGAGGCGTGCTCCTTCGGCCGCTCGGACACTCCACCGTGATCCAGCCTAGCGGCCGGTCAGCGCCGGGTTGAGTCGAACCAGTCGCGCAACAAGGCGGCGCACTCGTCGGCGAGCACGCCGCCGATGACCTCCGGCCGGTGGTTGAGGCGGCGGTCTCGAACGACGTCCCACAGCGAGCCGGCCGCACCGGCTTTGGGGTCGTGGGCGCCGTAGACGACGGCGGCGACCCGCGCCAGCACGGCTGCTCCGGCGCACATCGTGCACGGTTCGAGCGTCACCACGAGCGAACAGCCGGCCAGCCGCCAGCCCGCGCCGTGGACGCCGGCGGCGGCCCGCAACGCCAGCACCTCCGCGTGTGCGGTGGGGTCGCCGCGGGCTTCGCGCTCGTTGTGGGCCGAGGCGATCACGGCGCCGGCGGGATCGAGGACGACCGCTCCGATCGGCACGTCCCCGGCGGCTGCAGCAGCCTGCGCCTCGGTGATCGCACGGCGCATTGCCTCGTCGTACGACGTGGGCGTCACGCCATCCGCAGCGAGTCGAGCATCTCCAGACAGCCTGCGCTCTCGCAGAGCGAGCTCATAATGTCGGCCGGCAGCTGACCCTCTTCGGCGCACAGCTCCAGCAGCCGCGGGGCGGGTGTGCCGAGGTCGGCCAGCAGCTCGGCATCGCCGACGGGGTCCCCGGCGACCTGGGTGACCTCGTCCTCCTCGTCGTCGGCCGCCGCTTCGGCGTCCTCGTCGGCTAAGGGCTCCTCCACGGGATCCGCGATGGCCGCGGCCTCGCCGAGGATCGCGCCGAGCTCGCTGGTTTCCATCGCGCGGCCGTCGGAGAGGAAGACGCGCGGGTCGCCATCCTCGTCGATGCGGACGACGGCGAACCACTCGTCGTTCTCTTCGACGAAGAGCAGCAACGTGTCTGCGTCCTCACCGACACGGCGGAGCTCCTCGATCACGGCGTCGAGGTCCTCGACCCCCTTGAGGTCGATCTCCTCACCGCTCCAGCCGGACGGGCGCCGGGCGAGCGCGGCGGCGAAGTAGGGCACCGGACTTCCTTTCCGAGTTGTCTAGTGAGCCGCTGCCTCGACAGCGCGGTCGTAAACCTCGGCGAAGCCGACACGTCCGGCCACCGCCGTGAGCATCTCGTCGGCGTAGGCGTCCAGATCAGCGAGCACCGCGCCCAGCTCCATCTCGTCCAGGCCCAGGTCGGCGAAGATCGACAGGTCCCCCGCCGGCCACACGTCCTCGAGGTCGTCGTCACCCGGTGCCTGGATGCCCAGCCGGTCGACGACCTGCCGGGCGAGGTCCCAGGCCACCGCCGCGGTGACGTCCGAGAGGAGGAACCGCACGTCGTCCCCGCGCACCCGCACCGCCACGAAGAACTCATCCGCCACGTTGACCAGGCCGATCGCTCCGTTCTCGGCTGGTTGCTGGCGCAGCACCCCGACGAGCCCGTCGAGATCGTCCGCCACGCGCTCCGGGAGGACACCGGACTGCCAGATGCCCTCCTCGCGGTAGACGACGACCGCCAGGGTGTCTTCGGTGTCGCGGCCCATGCGACTCCTTCCCCGTCGTCGGCGATCGTGGCAGATCATGCCGCCTCGACAACAGCCCCACAGCCGAATCGGCCGATCAAACGATCTTCACAGGCCGCTCGCCGCCTGCTCCACCTCGCGCGGACCGTCCGGCGCAGGAGGCGGGGACAGCGGCGAGCCGGGCTCGCCCTGCAGCGACAGGGCGGCACCGATGCCGGCCACCGTCCCCTGGGCCGCGGCCACCTGCACCAGCTGGATCCCCGGCGTCAGGTCACCGGCTGCGAAGACGCCGGGTCGGGTTGTCCGTCCGTCGGCGTCGATTCGGACATAGCCGTCGGAGTCGATCTCGCAACCGAGCTCCCGGGCCAGGTCAGTCCGGGGTTCATGGGCGACCGAGAAGAAGAGGAGCGACGCAGCCACCACTCGGCCGTCGGCGAGCTCGACACCCTCGAGCCGTCCCCGCGGCCCCAGCATCCGGGCGGCCTTGGTCTCGACCACCTCGACACCGTGGCGGGCGAGCACGGCCCGGCATGCCTGGTCGCCGTCGAAGCGGCGACCGCTGGTCAAGACCGTCACGGACCGAGCCCAGTTGAGCAGCGACGTGGCAAACCCGACCAGTCGCTCGTCCCAGCCGTAGGCGATGACGTCACACCCTTCGGCTTCGTAGCCGTCGCAGGCCGGGCAGTGGAACGCTGACGCGCCGTAGTGGTCGGCGAACCCTTCGATGGACGGACATGCGTCGACCACGCCGGTGGCGAGCACGAGCCGCAGCGCTTGCAGCTCGTTGCCGTCAGCCGTCCGTACGACGAAGTGTCCGCCGGCGCGCTGAACTGTCACGACCGAGGTGCGGAGGTAGGAGACGGTGCGATAGCCGAGGAGCTGCTCGCGCGCCGTCTGCAGGAACGACATCGGGTCTTGCGGGTCACGGGCGAGATAGCCGTGCGAATGCTCGACCGAGCCGGCCCGGTAGTCACCGGAGTCGATGACGACGACATCACGCCGATAGCGAGCGAGCCAGGTCGCGGCGGCGAGCCCGGCCGGGCCGCCACCGATGACGACGGCGTCGCGCATGGTCATGTGACGGCGGTGGATCGACGCATCAGCAATGACGATAGGTGAGCATGCGGTGCAGCTGATGTGCCCGCATGCGCCGCGACCGGCGCGGAGCCACGCGCTCTCGGAGCGCCTTCGCCTCAGCGAGGTCGCTGAGGAAGGCGCTGCGCCGGCGCAACCGGTCGCGGGCGGCGTCGTGGTCGCTCACATCAGACACCTACCCCACCGTGCCTTGCCCGCAGGCGACAACCACCTGTCCTGTTCAGCTGTCGGTTGCCTCGGCCTGGATGATCTCGTCGGGCTTGCCCGTGCCGAGCATCTTGAGTGACCACGCCCGCCGACAGGACTGACACCACCAGGTGCCGTGCGTTTCCCCGACCGGGCGTAGGTCCTCGTCCCCGCAGTAGGGGCAGTAGAACGGAACGGCTCGCGCCGTGGTCACGGGCGGAGGCTCACTGGATGAGCGTCTCGTCCGCGCGACGCACCCAGGTCGCGAACGACTCCGCATCGGCGCGGTCACCGACATAGTTGCGCAGGATGCGCTCGATGTAGTCGGGCAGTTGCTCGGCGGTGACCTTGAGGCCGCGCAGCTTGCGACCGAAGGCCGGGTCGATGCCGATCGAACCCCCGAGGTGCACCTGGAAGCCCTCACCGTCGTCGACGATCGAGCCCTTCAGCCCGATGTCCGCCGTCTGGAAACGGGCGCACGAGTTGGGGCAACCGTTGAGGTTGATGGTGATCGGGGTGTCGAAGCCGGGCAGCCGTCGGTCGAGCTCCTCGTAAAGATCCACCGAACGGACCTTCGTCTCCACGATCGCGAGCTTGCAGAACTCGATGCCCGTGCAGGCCATCGTGCCGCGGCGGAAGACCGACGGCCGGACCTGCAGGTCGCGGGCTTCGAGCTCACCGACGAGAGCCTCGACGTGCTCGTCGCTCACGTCGCGGATGACGCACTTCTGCTCAACGGTGAGGGCGACATGACCGCTCCCGAACTGTTGCGCGAGATCGGCGATCTCCGTCAGCTGCGTGCCGCTCGTGCGCCCGGACCGCAACGCGAAGCCGACATAGCTGCGACCGTCCTTCTGCCTGCGCACGCCGACGTGGTCGCGCACCCCGGCCGGCGGCGGCGGTGCCGGTCCGTCCGTCAAGGCGTGTCCGAGGTAGTCCTTCTCCAGCACCTCGCGGAACTTCTCGACGCCCCAGTCGGCGACGAGGAACTTGAGCCGGGCTCGGGTGCGCGACTTGCGATAGCCGTAGTCGCGGAACACCCTGGTGACACCGGCCCAGACCTCGGGCACGTCCTCGGGCTCGACGAAGACACCGAGCCGCTTGGCGAAGATCGGGTTGGTCGACAACCCGCCACCGACCCACAAGTCGTATCCCGTGACGCCTTCGTCGTTCGTCACGCCGACGAAGGAGATGTCGTTGATCTCGTGGCCGATGCAGTAGACCGGGCAGCCGCTGATGGCGGTCTTGTACTTGCGGGGCAGGTTGGAGAACTCCTTGTTGCCCTCGGCCAGCGCGTTGGTACGACGAAGGACGTCGGTCCCGTCGATGATCTCGTCGGCATCGACACCGGCCAACGGGCAGCCGAGCATGTTGCGCGGGGTGTCACCACACGCCTCGGTCGTCGACAGGCCGACACCTTCGATGCGCTCCCAGATCTCGGGCACATCTTCGATGCGGATCCAGTGCAGCTGGATGTTCTGCCGGTCGGTGATGTCAGCGACGTCGCGGCCGAACTCGGTCGCGACCGTGGCGATCGTGCGGAGCTGGGTGTTGGTCAGCTGCCCGCCGGGGATGCGGATGCGCAGCATGAAGTACTCGTCGTCGAGCTCCTCCGGCTCGAGGATCGCGGTCCTGCCCCCGTCGATGCCCGGCCGGCGCTGGGTATACAGGCCCCACCAGCGCATCCGGCCGCGCAGGTCGGCGCCGTCGATGCTCGCGAAGCCGGCCTTGGAATAGATCGTCTCGATCCGCTGCCGGACGTTCAGCCCGTCGTCGTCCTTCTTGGTCCGCTCGTTGGGGTTGTGCGGTTCGAGGTGGCCCAGCGCCCACTGGCCCTGACCGGCCGTCCGCCGGGGTGGGCGGGCGGGACGATCAGCCGGTGGGGGGCCGGGCGGCATGGCTTCGGCCATGGGAAGACGGCGACCCTTCGTGGGGTTGTGCGGCTGTGAGCGGGCGACGGGTGTCTCAGGGGGCGAGACAGATCGCGCTCGCGACGCGGACCAGGTCCACGTGGCGGCGGCAGACCAGGGGCGGGCCCGACGCCGCTCTGTTGCTCACGCAACAAGTGTGGCACACTGCCCCCATGTCCTCGACCGTGCTGGTGGCGCGGCTGCATGTAGACCTGCAGCGCGTCCAGAGCGCGGCGTGTCGAATGCGCTGAGCCTCAGCCCGCGTTCGACCTTTTCGTTTTCTGCGAGGACTTCCATGACTTCCGCGCTCGAGTTGTCGCATCTCCACGACGACGCCACGGCCCTGCACGAGCTCTATGACGACTCCGACGGGTTGCATCACCTGGCCGGGCACGCCGGCGCGGCGCTCGAAGGCGCGACGCCCCAAGAGGTGCTGCGCTGGGCCTTCGATCGTTTCGGCGAACGCTTCGTCGTAGCGACGTCGATGGCCGAGGGCGTGCTCCCGCACATGGCCGCCGAGATCCGCCCGGGCGCCCGGGTCATCTTCCTCGACACCGGCTATCACTTCGCCGAGACGCTGGGGACCGCCGACGCCGTCGAGAGCACGGTGCCCATCACGCTGCTGCGGGTGCGACCCGAGTTGTCCGTGCCCGAACAGGACGCGGTCTACGGCAAGGACCTGTGGGCTCGCGACCCCGACCTGTGCTGCAAGATGCGGAAGGTGCAGCCGCTGCGCAAGGCGCTCGCTCCCTACGTCGCCTGGGCGTCCGGCATCCGCCGGGCCGAGAGCGACGGGCGCCGGGGCATCGGCCTCGTCGAGTGGGACTCGACCAACGGGCTGGTGAAGGTCAACCCGCTCGCGCAGTGGACCCAGGACGATGTCGACCGCTATGTCGCGGACAACGGCCTGCTGGCCAACCCGTTGCTGCAGGACGGTTATGGCTCGATCGGCTGCGCACCCTGCACGCTGCGGGGGGTCGGGCGCAGCGGTCGCTGGACCGGCACCGGCAAGGTGGAGTGCGGCATCCACGCGTGACCTTGCCGCTCGTCATCGCGGCGCATGGCAGCGCCGATCCTCGTTTTGCCGGCACCGTCGAGGCGATCGCCGTTCGGGTCCGCCGGGCGCGACCGGGGCTGGATGTGCGCGTCGGCTATCTCGAGCACGGGCCGCCGCACCTGTCCGATGTCGCGGTCTCGTCCGCCGTGGTCGTCCCGCTGTTGCTGAGCCGCGGCTACCACGTGCTCGCCGACCTTCCGGCGCAGGTTCCCGGCGCACGCATCGGGGCTGCCGTCGGGCCTGACCCCCGGCTGGCGGACGCGCTGGCCGACCGTCTGGTGGAGGCCGGCTACGACGGGCGCACGCCGGTGACGCTGGCCGCTGCGGGATCCAGCGACGAGCGGGCTCTCGGCGACGTCCACCTCGCCGCCGGGCAGCTCGCCGGCCGGCTCGGGGTCGAGGTCACGGCCGCGTTTGTGTCGGCCGGTGAGCCCCGGGTGGCCGACATCCGGCCGGCCGTCGTCGCGTCGTACCTGGTCGCGCCCGGCGCGTTCCACGACGCGCTCGGACGTGTGGGAGCGGGCGTGGTGAGCGAGCCGATCGGGGACCACCCGGTGGTGGCCGACCTGGTGTCAGCGCGTTACGACGAGGTGCTGGCTCAGACGCCGGGGCGAACCGCACCGGCGTAGTCGGACCGGGCGTAGGACGAGATCCGCACGTTGGCGCCGGTGTAGGGCGCCTCGATCATGTTGCCGTTGCCGATGTAGAGGCCGACGTGGTGCAGGTCGCTGCCGAAGAAGACCAGGTCGCCGGGCTGGAGCTGGTCGCGCGAGACATGCGCGCCTTCGTTCCACTGCGAGCCGGTGTAGTGGTCGAGGTAGACGCCGGCCTTGGCCCAGACGTACTGGGTGAGACCGGAGCAGTCGAACGAGTCGGGACCGGCCGCGCCCCAGACGTAGGGCTTGCCCAGCTCGCGGTAGGCCCACTGCACGGCGACCCGCGCGCCGCCGGAGCCCTGCACGACGGGGGTGGAGTTGGTCGACTGGGTGGCCAGTTGGCGAGCCGCGGCCGCGGCGGCGGCCTCTCGAGCCCGCAGGGCGGCGGCGGCCTGCTCGGCCGCGATGCGTGCGGCTCGTGCCTTGGCCGCGCGGATGATCGCCTGCTGCTTGGCCACGAGCTGGTGCAGGATCTGCTGCTCCTGCTGGGCCGCGGCGAGGACCGTCGCGCGATCGGCCTGCATCTGGCTGGTGGCCGCCCGCTGCTCCTTCAACGCCGCGGAGGTCTCGGACTGTGCCTGCTCCTGCTCGCGTTGGGCGCCGGCGAGGCTGGCGAGCGACTGGCGCTGGCTGTTGGCCACCGCCTGCAACGTCGAGATCTTGTCGAGGTAGGCCTGCGGCGAGTCGGCCGTCATGCCCAGCGTCGTGTCGAGCGTCTGGCCCTGGTAGGCCGCGACGGCGAACGCGGACACCGAACGCTTGAGTGTGGCCAGGCGGGTCTGCGCGGCTGCGAGCCGACGCTGGGCCGAGGCGGACTTCTGCTGGTCGCCGGTGAGGCGGATGCGCGCGGCGTTGTAGCGCTCGGTCGCTGCCTCGGCACGGGCATCGAGGGCAGCCAGCTGCTGCTTGGCGGTGTCGATGCGCCCCTTGAGCGAGTCGGCCTGGGCCGGGCCGGCACTCAGGCCGATCGCGGTCGTCGCCGCGACGGCGGCCAAGGACACGACGGCGGTGGAGAGCCGATGAAGGGGCTGAGGACGACGAGACAGTGGGCGGAGTGACGCCACGGGCCGGCGATCTCCTTCTT
Organism: Frankiaceae bacterium; assembly: GCA_030840545.1. Taxonomy (GTDB): domain Bacteria; phylum Actinomycetota; class Actinomycetes; order JAFAQI01; family JAFAQI01; genus JAFAQI01. The sequence goes on from JAVEEH010000072.1 coordinate 17,457, forward strand.
CCGTCATCCGCCTACCGGGTTAGCTGTCGGGTTCGGGCGCGGAAGAGAACTTCGCCCTACGACGCAACCCCCCGACTTTCGAGACGCTGCGCCGACTCACCCCAGGGGAACGTTGGGTCCCCGGCTCCTTGATGGACTCGGCGGGCCGCCCCGCCGCCGGGCCTGGATGGCCGGCAGGTCACGAAACGGTTGCGATGAACGTAGCGGGCTGGTGCAGGTGGGACAAGGACCCCCGCCCGTCGGGCGCTCACTAGTCTGGGCCGCGATGACGACACAAGCGACGTTCCGGCTTCCCGACACGATCCGCTCCCGCACCGTCGACCTCGACGGGCCCACCCATTACTTCGACTTCGGCGGCAACGCCGAAGGGCCGCTGCTGGTCGCGGTGCACGGACTCGGCGGAGCGGCCTGGAACTGGGCGGCGCTCGCGCCGCGACTCACCGAACACGCCCGAGTGCTCGCCATCGACCTGGCCGGCCACGGCCGGACGCCGGCGGGCTCACGTCGTACGACGGTCCCGGCCAACCGCCGCCTGCTCGACCGGTTCCTGCGCGAGGTGGCCGGGGAGCCTGCCGTGCTGCTCGGCAACTCGATGGGCGGCGCGATCTCGCTGCTCGAGGCTGCGGCCGCTCCCGAGCTCGTGCGCGGTTTGGTGCTCGTCGACCCGGCGCTTCCACGGCCTCTGCTCTCCCGCATCGACGCTCGGGTCGCGGCCAACTTCGCGCTGATGGCGCTGCCCGGTCTGGGCGAGGCGGCCCTGTCCCGGCGCCGCCAACGGCTCACCCCGGAGCAGCAGGTGCACGAGACGCTGGCCCTGTGCTGCGTCGACCCATCGAGGATCCCGGCCGACATCCTCGAGCTGGGCATCGCGATGGCCGGCGAGCGCGCCGGCAACGAGTTCGCGGCGACCGACTTCCTCGTCGCCGCCCGCTCGGTGGTCAAGATGCTGGCGCGGCCCAAACGGCTCAACGACGCGATGCGCGCTGTCCGCGCTCCCGTCCTGCTGATCCACGGCGACCACGACCGGCTCGTGCCGTTGCGGGTCGCGCAGACGGTCGCGAGGGCCAACCCGGGGTGGCGGTTCGAGGTGGCGAAGAACATCGGGCACGTCCCCCAGCTCGAAGCGCCGGACTGGACCGCGAAGGTCGTCCTCGACTGGCTGCAGACCAGCGTGGTTGCGGGCACGCCGGCCTAGCGGCGACTGTCGCTAACTGACCCGCAGCGGTTGTCCGCTGGCGCGGTCGGCCATCAGCGCGTCGAGCTCGATCGCCGCGGAAGGGTGGCCGAAGTAGAAGCCCTGGTAGGCGTCGCAGTCGAGTGCCACGACTTCCCGAAACTGCGTGGCCGTCTCGACTCCCTCGGCGACCACCTTCATCCCCATGCCGTGGGCGAGACCGACGACTGCGGTGACGATGAGCCGGCTCGTCGGATCGCTGTCGAGGTCGGCCACGAACGTGCGATCGATCTTGACGACGTCGACCGGGAAGCGCTTGAGATAACTCAGCGACGAGTAACCGGTGCCGAAGTCGTCGAGAGCGAGCATCACGCCGAGACCTTTCAGGTCGTTGAGCACGATGAACGCCCGCTCGCTGTCCTGGATGAAGATGCTCTCCGTCACTTCCAGGGTGACGTGCCTCGGGTCCGTGTGTGTTTCGTCGAGGACATCGGCAACCGTCGAGGCGAAGGCTGCCGCCATCAATTGGCGGGCCGAGACGTTGACCGAGACCTCGAGCTCGTCGTCGGTGCCGCGTTGCCACCGGTGCCGGTCCACGCAGGCCTGCCTGAGCACCCAGCGTCCGATGTCCATGATCAACCCGGACTGCTCGGCGAGCGGGATGGCGGCGTCCGGTCGGACGATCCCCAACGTCGGGTGCGCCCATCGAAGCAAGGCCTCGACACCGGTGACCCGACCATCCGAGGTCGCGACGATCGGCTGGTACTCAGTCCGAAGCTCGCCTCGGCTCAGCGCACCGTGGAGGTCATGGTTGAGGCTGACCTGGTCGTTGGCCCGCCGGCGCTCGCGCAGGTCGATCACGCCGTGGCGGGCGCCGCCTTTGCGCTTGGCCTGATACATCGCGGTGTCGGCGTCCTGCAGCACCTGCTCGGGGATGTCGTCGCCGCGGCCGGTGAACGCGATGCCGACACTGGCACTGACCCAGACTTCGGCGCTGGAAAGCACGAACGTCGCGCTCAAGGCCCTCCCGATCCGGTTCGCGAGATGTTCGGCCTGAGCGGCGTCCTCGAGGTCTTCGCACAAGATGACGAACTCGTCACCGGAGAGCCGCGCCAGCGTGTCGCCGGGCCGCAGCAGTGCGGTCAACCGCGAGGCGACCGAGACGAGGAGCTCGTCACCTACGTGGTGACCGTAGGTGTCGTTGATCGACTTGAACCGGTCCAGATCGGCGAACAAGATCGCGACCGGCTTGTCGGTCCGACGCCCACGCAGGATCGCGTGACGGAGCCGTTGGATGAGCAGGGTCCGGTTCGGCAGCCCGGTCAGGGCATCGTGCAGCGACATCGCGCGGGCTCGCTCCGACGAAACCCGGAGATCGTCACGAGCCTGAGCATTGAGCAGGTAAGCAGCGGCCACGTCGGCCAGTGTCTGCGCAGCGGAGAGTGCATCGTCATCGAGTGCGCCGGGACTGGTCCGGTAGAGGTCCAGCGCACCGAGCTGCTGGTCGCCGTGACGCAGCGGAAACGTGAACACCGCAGCGAGCCCCTCGGCGAGAGCGCGGGCGGCGAAGGCGGGAAACCGGCCGTCGGCAAGGAGATCCGGGACGAGGACCGCCTCGCCGCTGTCATAGGCCAGGAGGCACGGTCCTTCGCCCAGCTCGGTCTGCAGCTGCTCGAATCGCAACGCCGACTCGTCGGACGCCGCGACATAGCGGGGCTTGGCTCCCGGCGTGATGAGCGTGACGCCGGCAGCGGTGATGGGCATCACATCGACAATGCGGCCGACGAGGTGATCGAGGATCGCCTGGATCGGGAAATCCGTCACGAGGGTCCGCGCGAATTCGCTCAGAACGTCGGAGAGCCGCCGCTTCATCGCCACGAAGCTCCCTTCGGCAAGCAAACTGCGCTAGCCGCAAGGACCGGGCGGAGGACAAGGCGAACCGTCCAGAAATGAGCGTACGCCGAATTGCCAGGTCAGGGGCTTGCGTAGACGGTTGTCACGGACCAAAGTCGCATCGACGAGTCGGGCCGCTCACGCCGGCGCTGGGCGCCGGTCTTTAGCGCGAATGAGTCTCTCGGGGTGGGCCGCCGTGCTCACGTCTTCACTCCTGAAAGTTGCCTCTTCAAACCCCGCCTCTGGCGTCCATGGTGGAGGCGGGGTTTGTTGAGTTACCCGCCAGTCGGTCGACCGACGACTGCAACTCGTCGAGCCGCGTTACCAGCACCTTGAGCTGGTCCGCATCCTCCGGTCCCTGGCTGACCCGCACGAACCATGCAGCGACCGCCGCCGTCACCACGCCGAGCACCGCGATCCCGGTCACCATGAGGACCACCGCCAGCGCTCGCCCGAGGCCGGTCACCGGGTAGCGATCGCCATAGCCCACCGTCGTCACTGTCGGGGCCGCCCACCACAGCGCATCACCGAAGCTGTGAATGTTCGAGCCTGCCGCGTCCCGTTCGGCGTTGAGAACCACCGTCCCGATCACCACGACGATGAGGGCTGCAGCGGCGGCAGCGGACAGCGCCGCCGT
>JAVEEH010000106.1 GCA_030840545.1 Frankiaceae bacterium
CGTAGGTCAGGACGACCGCCATCTGCAGGATCGTGCGCAGCTTGTCGCGGACCTGGTTGGCGCCGACCCCGGCGAAGGTCTCGGCGCAGTCGCCGCCCTGCAGCAGGAACGCCTCGCCTCGCGCGACGGATGCGAGTCGGTCGCGGAGGGTGTCGCACTCGTCGGGGACGACGAGGCCCGGCGACTGGCGGAGCTGGCCCACTCGCCCGGGCTCGGCGTGCCCGATGAGTGCGACCCGCTGCGCGACCGGCTGGCGGCGGTCCGCCGCGGCGACGCCGTCCTGCTCCAGGGCGGCGACTGCGCGGAGACCTTCGCCGGGGTCGCCGCCGGCCAGGTGCGCGACAAGCTCAAGACGATCCTGCAGATGGCCGTCGTCCTCACCTACGCCGCCAGCGTGCCGGTGGTGAAGGTGGGCCGGATGGCGGGCCAGTTCGCCAAGCCGCGCAGCGCCGACATCGAAGCGATCACCGGCCTGCCGTCCTACCGCGGCGACGCCGTCAACGACCTCGCCGAGACTCCCGAGGCGCGCATCCCGGACCCGACGCGGATGGTCCGCGCCTACGCCGCGAGCGCGATGACCCTCAACCTCGTCCGCGCCTACACCCGTGGCGGGCTCGCTGACCTGCGCGCCGTGCACGACTGGAACAAGGACTTCGTACGACGTTCGCCGGCAGGTCAACGCTACGAACGGGTCGCGCGGGACATCGACAAGGCACTCGCGTTCATGCGCGCATGTGGCATCGACCTCGACCGCGAGCAGTCGATGCACGGCGTCGAGTTCTTCGCCAGCCACGAGGCGCTGCTGCTCGACTACGAGGCACCGCTGACCCGCTACGACGAGGACCGGCAGGCCGCCTATGACCTGTCCGCGCACATGGTCTGGATCGGCGAGCGCACCCGCGCACTCGACGGCGCCCACGTCGAGTTCGCCAGCCACATCGCCAACCCGCTCGGCGTCAAGCTCGGACCGACGGCCGCACCCGAAGATGCCGTCGCCCTGGCGGAGCGACTCGACCCCGACCAGACGCCGGGCCGGCTCACGTTCATCACCCGGCTCGGGGCACAACACGTCCGTGACCTGCTGCCGCCGCTCGTGGAGAAGATGCGCGGCGCCGGTCTCAACGTCACCTGGGTCTGCGACCCGATGCACGGCAACACCGTGACGACGCCGAGCGGTTACAAGACGCGGCACTTCGACGACGTCATCGACGAGGTGCGCGGCTTCTTCGAGGTGCATCACGCGCTCGGGACCTATCCGGGCGGCGTCCATGTCGAGCTCACCGGTGACGACGTCACCGAGTGTCTTGGCGGCGCGACCGACATCGCCGACGCCGATCTCGCGGGTGGGCGCTATGAGACGGCCTGCGACCCCCGTCTCAACACCGGACAAGCGATCGAGCTCGCGTTCCTCGTCGCCGAGATGCTGCGCGAGCGCTGACCGATCGTCAGGTCGTCTGGCGGAACGACGCGGACGCGGTCTGCGAGCCGTCGGCAGCACTGACGGTGTAGCTGCCCGGCAGCGTGCCGTTGGCCTGCAGCTGGGCGGCGAAACGCCCGCGCCGGTCGGCCGTCGCCGACGCGGTCGACGACACGAGAGTGCCGGTGTATCGCAGTGTCACCGCCGCACCGGGACGAAAGCCCACCCCGGTCACCGTGATCGTCGTGCCCCGCGGACCGCGCGACGGCGACAAGGCGATCGATGCGACCACCGGCGGGGACGTGGCGCTCTGGCTGCTGCTCGGGCTCACCGACGAGGGCGTCGCGCTGCCGGTCGGACTGGCACTCGTCGAGGTCGGTGCCGGAGACGTCGAGTGACGCCGCCCGGTCGGCGACACGGAGAACGACGGCTGCTGCGCCCCACCGGTCGCCGGCGTGTCGACCAGCGCCTGCCCGCTCGACGGCCGCAGGCTCGTGACCGCAGCGACCGCGACACCCAGCACGAGCGCGATCACGATCGCCAGCACGATCACCAGCGGCGACAACGGCGGCCGGGTGTCCTCGTCCTCCTCGATCGCCAGCAGCACGTCCTCGACACTGGGCAGCACGGACGCCGCTCGTGCGCTGACCCGTTCGATCATCGCCTCGCGGGCGTCGTCCGGCATCGCCAGCACCGGCAGCCCGGCCACCAGCCGGCGTCCCTTCGCCAGCATCTCGACCAGGTCCTCGCACGCCCGGCAGCTGCCGAGGTGCCGCCGCAGCGGCGCCGTGCGCGGCGCCGGCAACGAGCCGTCGGCGAGTCGCCCGAGGATGCCGATGTCCGCCGGAGCCCGGCCGGTGTGCGAAGACAGGTCGGGCACCGCCCGGTCGTCGTAGTAGGCCACCAGCCGGAGCCGGCCCGCCGCGACCAGCGACGCCGCGTCGTCGACGCTGCGACCGAGCGCCGCCGCCACCGCCTCGGGCGGCAGGTCGTAGGCGTCGCGCAGCATGACGGCGGCGCGCTCCTGCTCCGGGAGGTCAGCCAGGGCGCCGCGCACCTGCGCCTCACCGCTGGTGCCGGACAGCACGCTCGCCGGCACGTCTCCGGCCGGCTCCGCCGCCGCGTCCCCGAGCCGCCGGCCCAGCTCGAGCGCCCGCCCGAACCACCAGCCGGCCATGTCGCCGACCGTCTCGGGGGCGTTGACCAGGGCGTCGACGAGCGCGAACGCGTAGGACTCGCAGACCTCCACCGACTCGGCCGGGCCGCAACCGCTGCGCCGCAGCAGGTCGTGCACGCGGTCGGCATGCACCCGGACCGCCGCGACGACGTCGTCGGCCGAGACGAGGGCGACGACCTCACGTGGCACGCGGCTACTTTAGGTCCGTGCCCGGCATCGTCGACCTCCGTAGTGACACCGTGACCCGACCGAGCCGCGCCATGCGGCACGCGATGGCCGCCGCCGACGTCGGTGACGACGTCTACGCCGAGGATCCGACCGTCGCGGAGCTCGAGGCCGAGGTCGCCGCACGGTTCGGCCACGCCGCCGCCCTCTTCGTCCCGAGCGGCACCATGGGCAACCAGATCGCCGTCCGGCTGCTGGTGCCCGCCGCCGACGAGCTCGTCTGCGACGCCGACGCCCACATCGTCAGCTATGAGGGTGGCGGCGCGGCCCAGCACGGCGGCGTCCAGACCCGCACTCTGGTGGCCGAACGTGGCCTGCTCACCCCGGCGGACCTCGAGCCGCAGCTGCGCCCCGACAGCTTCCACACGGTGCCGACCCGGGCGGTCGCCGTCGAGCAGACGCACAACCGTGGCGGCGGCGCTGTCTACCCGCTGACCCAGCTGAAGGACCTCCGCGCGCTGACCACGTCGTACGGCGTCGCATTGCACTGCGACGGCGCGCGCATCTGGAACGCTCACGTCGCCAGTGGCGTGCCCCTCGCGGAGTACGGCGCACTGTTCGACACCTTGTCGGTCTGCCTCAGCAAGGGTCTCGGCGCGCCGGTCGGCTCGGTGGTCGTCATGAGCGACGCCGACATGCTGCCGACGGCGCGGGCGCTCCGGCGACGGCTCGGCGGCGGCATGCGACAGGCCGGAGTGATCGCCGCGGCCGGGTTGTTCGCGTTGCGCACCAACCTCGACCGGTTGGCCGACGACCATGCGCGGGCGGGCCGGCTGGCGGTCGCCCTGCACGATGCGAGTCCCGACAGCATCGTCCCGGCACAGGTCGAGACCAACATCGTGTCGCTTCGGCTCACCCACACCGATGCCGCGACCGTGGCTGCGCAATGCCAGGCCGAGGGCGTGCTCGTGTCGTCGGTCGGGCCGCGCTGGGTGCGACTGGTCACGCACCTCGACATCGACGACGCCGGCATCGACCGCGCGATCGACGTCGTCCGCCGCGCCCTCCGCCCGGACTAGATCAGCCGG
>JAVEEH010000117.1 GCA_030840545.1 Frankiaceae bacterium
AACGACGCCGAGGGCGCCGGCCGGGACAGCGAGTCCCAGCGCCAGCGCCCCCAGCGTGCCGAGTGCGAGTCGAACGCGCCGGGTCATTTCCCGACGATGTAGGTGAACGGCGTGCTCGCGCTGATCAGGTTGGGAATGTTGACGTCACCGAGCTCGCCACCCTGGTTGGGGATGGTGACGGTGCTGGTGGCAGCCGGCGTGGCCTGCGTCGAGGTGAACGCCGTGATGCTGAACAGACCCTGGCCGTTCTTGGGGCTGCCCACGAGCGACAACGGGACGGTCCAGGTGATCGTCGCGCCCTGGATCGTGCCCTTGATGGCATGGGTCGCCGGATACATGAAGTACTTGGTGTGCGTCGTGGTGATGGCCTGTGTCGTGCCGGTGTAGAAGGTCGGTGAGTTGCCACCGGCGGACTGCATCCCGACATAGAACATGTTGCCGTCGCCCGGGCCCTTGTAGCTCGGCGCTGCCCAACGCACCAACCAGTTGTCGACGGGGCCACCGAGCGGCGGGACCGTGCGCAGGTCGGCTGCCAGGTGCTTGTCGTTCGTGGTCAAGGTGACCGTGAGGCTGGTCGCGTTCTTCTTGCGGACGCTCGCGCCGATCACGTCGAGCGACTTGGGCGCCTTGACGTCCTGACCGGCCGCAGCGAGGAAGGCGTTGCCGGCCTTGTTCTGCACCCGGCCGAACTTCTTCGGGTTGCGCGGCACCTGCTTGCCGACGAGGAGGCTCGGGCCGCCGTTCTGCGTGACGACCATCACCGGGCCGGCGCCTTCGGCCGGTGTCTCGCCGCAACCACCGCAGGTGTCGGCGTTGCGGTTGGCCGACGTGTCATCGACGTAGGTGATGACGGCTTCGCCGCTGAGTCCGAGCTGCACCTGGAAGAAGTCACCGAGGCTGCGGTCCTGGCTGCCACCGAGACCACCGGTGGAGATGTCGCCGTACTTCACCGGGTGGTCGCTGACCTTTGTCATGCCGAAGGACGGCTTCTTGGTGAGCGCGTTGATGCTCGTCGAGTAGTAGAGGTCCCAGCTTGCGTTGTCGACCGGGTCCGGGCCCCAGGCGGTGCCCTTCTTGCCGGTGGTCGAGCCATACCAGGCGACGCCGATGCGGCCGGCGTTGCCCGCGACCACCCACGGCATGACGTCGTTCTGCAGGCTCTTCGGCGACACCGTGATCGGCTTGCTCCAGTGCTGCGCGCCGTCGCGGGAGATCGCCATCTTGATCGAGCCGGGGCCGGTCGGGTTGCCGCCGCCGGGGTATTCCGACCACACGGCGTAGAGGTTGCCCTTGGTGTCGATGGCGACCGACGGGAACAGGTGACCGCTCTGCCAGTTGCCGCGCGGGCGCACGAACGTGTCGTGCCAGTTCACGTTGAGGTGCTTGGGGTCGCCGGGCTTGATCTGGGTCGGGTCCGTGCAGCTGTCGGCGACCTGGGCGGCGGTCTTGTCACCCTTCTTGCCGCTGCAGTAAGACATGATCGTGCCGCTGCTGTGGCTGTCGGTGTGGATCGCATACACCCGGTGCTGGAAGCGGCTGCCGGGCACGTTGTCCACGACGACGTTGCCGGGGATGCCTTCGTCGCCGCTGATCACGGCCGGCGGAAGTGCGCACGGCGCCGCAGCGGCCTCGCACTTGTTGCCGTAATGCACACCGTCGACCGACTCGTTCATGACGAGCTGGTTGCCGCCGCCGTCCTGCGCGACGTTGTCGTAGTCGAAGTAGAGCCGGCCGGCGCTCGCGCCCGCTCCGACGGCAGCCTTGCCCCCGTTGGAGTCGATACCGATCCACTGGCGGTCGACACCGACGCCGTTGACCGACGTGCAGCTCGTCTGCCAGGTGTGACCGCCGTCGCTGGAGTGCGAGTTGGTGAAGTTGGTCAGACCCTGCAGGTCGTTGAAGTAGACGTCGCCGCTCACCGGGTCGAGCTGGAGCTCGGTGTCACCGCCGCCGACACAGGTCGCCTGCTTGCCGAGCGCGTTGCCCTCGGTCATGTGGAAGCTGCGGCGGGCGTCGTCGGAGCGCCAGAGGTAGGACATCGTCGTGGAAAACCCGTTGGGCACGGAGACGAACGTCGAACCCTTGTAAGGGCCGGCCTTGGCGATGGCCAGGTCCGGCTCATAGCCCGGGTGGAAGAAGTCGACCACCGTGGGCGTGCCGAACGTGGCCCGCGGTGCGTGTGAGGTGCTGCTTGGTGCCGCAAGCGCGCCATAGCCGAGCGCGACCGCGGCGATAGCGCCGCCGGCGACCAGCGTGCGCGTGTTGGTCTTCATCGACCGGTTCCTCCCCGAATCACTGTGTGACAGCAGATTTCGACGACGACCTGCTGGACTCCTGCAAGCGTGCGGAGGCACGCTCGGGTCTGCTGGCGACTCACACCGGCGGCGGGACCGGCATCGTGCCGGTGCCGCGGGTGAACGCGCAGCCGCCCTTGCCGCCGTTGGCCTCGTTGCTCCACATCGGCTGCACGGCGAAGTAGTAGCCACCGAGGCGGATGTTCTTGGTGAAGTGGTAGGCGCACTTGTCGCCGTTCTCACTCGTGGAGACGTCGTTCCAGCCGTCCTGGGTCGGCCAGGCGTCCGGGTCGGTCACGGCTTCGGCCCACTCGTGGCCGCCGGCAAGGGTGTAGCTGTCGAAGTAGCCGTGGCCGAAGCTGTCGTTGCGGCCGTTGACGCTGTTGCCGCCGCAGCCGGCGCCCTGCTCGGGCGTGAACGGCATGAACGCATAGCGGATGCCGTGGTTGAGCGGCGGGTTCGTGACCTCGGAGTGGTAGGCGCAGTAGACCGAGCCGTAGGCAGTGGCTGCATGGCCCGGCGGCGTGAAGATCATGAACAGCGCGTCGATGTCATGGGTCTGGAAGTGGCTCGCGGCACGGACCGCCTCAGTCGCGATCGGGTCAGTGCTGATGTTCTCGGCCAGCCCGTACGACGTGATCGTCGCGGGCGCCGGGCTTGGGTCGACCCACACTCCGTGCAGGATGCGGCGGGGGTTCTTGACGAACTTGGCGCCGGCCACGCCCTTGCACGAGGTGCTGCCGGCCGTGATGCCGTCGCAGAACTGTGTCTGGACGCCGGCGAACGGGCTGCCGCCCACGTTGGCGAAGAACTTGCTCTCGTAGTTGATCGCGGTCTTCTGCGTGTAGCCCGGGCCGACCTTGAACCCGGACTTCCACTCGGTGCCCCAGAAGATCAGGTAGACCTTCGGGCTGTGCTGCACGGCGCCGCCGTGGAAGATCAGGTTGTTGGCGTCGTTCGGCGTCGGGACGCTCTCGGCCCCGACCTCCTTGTGACCCTGGGGCCAGAGGAAGGCCTTCTGCCCGGAGATCCAGGTCGAGTGCTGCCGGGTCGTCAGGGCGGGCGCGGCATGACCGGTCGTGGCGGCGGCGCTGCCGGCGGTCAGGGCCAGCACGGCGCCGGCGGCGAGCAGGGCGGAGTGGCGTCGAGTGAGCTGCATGTCCGGTTCAACGAGCGTGCAGGGTCCTGGTGACGCACTGACCTACCCTCGAGGTGTGACCACGTCGGTGCAGAGCTCGCTCCTCGCGCGGCCGGGTGCCGTCGCCGGGCGGGCGCCGGACCAGGACGTAGCGGGACATTACGGCGACCCGCTCCGCGAGCAGCGCACCCTGCTCGACATCGGCGGTGTCGTGGATCGCTCGCACCGCGGGGTGCTGCGGGTCAGCGGGCCGGACCGGTTGTCCTGGCTGCACTCGCTCACCTCCCAGCACCTGACCGAGCTGGCGCCCGGCCAGTGGACCGAGGCGCTCGTGCTGTCGCCGCACGGACACGTCGAGCACCACCTGGCGCTGCTCGATGACGGCGAGGCCACCTGGGTGCATGTCGAGCCCGGCACCGCCCCGGCGTTGGCCGCCTACCTCGACTCGATGCGCTTCATGCTGCGCGTCGAGGTGTCAGACGTCACGTCGTCGTACGCCGTCCTCACCGTCGTCGGTCCGCAGGGGCGCGACGTGATCGTGGCGCGGGACGCGCTCGACGCGGCTGCTGACGACGTCGGCCTGCCGCTGGCCGGACACGACGCGTTCGAGGCCTTGCGGGTCGCGGCCGGGCGGCCCCGGCTCGGTTTCGAAACCGATCACCGGACGATCCCGCATGAGATCGGCTGGATCGGCTCGGCCGTGCACCTCGACAAGGGCTGCTACCGAGGGCAGGAGACGGTCGCCCGGGTGCACAACCTCGGTCGACCGCCGCGCCGGCTGGTGCTCCTGCACCTCGACGGCACGGAGGAGAACCTGCCGCCCGCGCACGTGCCGGTCGAGCTGGACGGACGGGCGGTCGGTTTCCTGGGTACGGCGGTGCACCACGCCGAGCTCGGGCCCATCGCGCTCGCGGTGATCAAGCGGCAGACACCGGACGACGCGCACCTGTCGGTGGCCGGGATGGCGGCGAAGGCCGAGCGGCTCGTCGACGCCTGAACCCGGGGTCCTGTCCCGCTGACCGCAACGCCCCCCTGACCGCAACGATCATGACGTTCGCCGCAGAAAAGAGGCGCCCACGCCCCCGAAAAGTGCGGCGAACGTCATGATCGTTTACCGCGGAGGGGTGGCGCGGGTGGCAGTCAGGCAGGCCGGGTCAGCGGCCGAAGATGCCGCGCTTCTTCTTCTTGGGGTCGACGCTGGGCGGCCGATGTGTGGGGGTGCGCGGCGCCGCTGGCGCGTCGGTTGGGTCGTCCTCGACCCCTAGCGAGGAGAGCTCGCGCAGCAGCGCAGCGGTGTCAGCCTGCTCGTAGAGCGCGCCGACATGGCCGGCCGCGACCGTGGCCGGCTCGCGGAGCGCAGGCTGGTCCTCGATGTCGGCTTCGTCGAGGAGATCCTCGGGCTCGACGAGTTCTTCGACGGCCGGCTGAGCGGACAGCTCGACCAGCAACGCAGTGGCTTCCGCCTCGTGGCGGGAGGACAACTCGGCGGCAGCAGCTTCGCGCTGCCAGTACTCCGTCCACGCATCAGCCTCGCCCGCTGCACGTTC
>JAVEEH010000177.1 GCA_030840545.1 Frankiaceae bacterium
TCCGCCAGATCCGGGCCGAGATCGAGTCGACCGACTCGGACTGGGATCGCGAGAAGCTGCAGGAGCGCCTCGCCAAGCTCTCCGGCGGTGTCGGCGTGATCCGCGTGGGCGCGGCCACTGAGGTCGAGCTCAAGGAGAAGAAGCACCGGCTCGAGGACGCGATCTCGGCGACCCGTGCGGCGATCGAAGAGGGCATCGTCCCCGGCGGCGGGACCGCGCTGGTGTCCGTCATCAGCGCGCTCGACGGCGACTGCGGCATGTCGGGCGACGAAGCGACCGGCGTCAACATTGTGCGCACCGCGCTCGTGGAGCCGTTGCGCTGGATCGCCCAGAACGCCGGCCTCGAGGGTTACGTCGTCGTCAGCAAGGTCCGGGATCTCCCGGCGGGGCAGGGGCTCAACGCCGCGACCGGCGCCTACGGCGACCTCGTGGCGGCGGGCGTCATCGACCCGGTCAAGGTGACCCGCTCAGCGGTCCGCAACGCCGCATCGATCGTAGGGATGCTGCTGACCACCGAGACGATCGTGGTGGACAAACCGGCCGAACCGGAGCCCGAGGCCGGACATGGGCACGGACACGGACACGCCCACTAGGGGTTAGCCCCGACTGACTAGTCAAAAAGAAGGACCCGCCGGATGACCCCGGCGGGTCCTTCTGTCATTTTCTGAGTGTTTTCAAGGCATTTCAGCTGCGAACTTTTCAAAGTTTCGGCGCTCAAGGCGTTACGGGACTAGGCCGAATGGGTTAACTAGGAGTAGCCCTTCCGAGCCCCCCGGAGCACACGATGCGCCCCCCAGCGATCGCCATCCGCATTCCAGCCCGCACCGCCCTTGCCGCCCTCGTCGCCGCCCTGGCCGGCATCTTCACCCTCGTCGCCCCGGCGACGGCGCACGCGGCGTCGTACAGCCCCTCCAGCTATGCCTCCCGCCTGCTCAGCCTCGTCAACCAGGCGCGGGAGCAGAACGGTCTGCGGCCGCTGACGGCAACCTCCGGCACGGGTTCGGTGGCGGCGGCGTGGACCAGCCAGCTCGCCTCGGACCGCTCGCTGTCGCACAACCCCAACCTGGCGCATGACCTCAGCACCCACGGCAGCAGCCACTGGATGACCTACGGCGAGAACGTCGGCCAGGGGCAGGCTTCCAGCCCGGACGGCCTCTTCAAGGCCTACATGGCCTCCCCCGAGCACCGCGACAACATCCTGACCTCGGCCTACCGCTATGTCGGAGTCGGCGTCGTGTTCACCGGTCGCACTGCCTGGAACACCTTCGACTTCGTCGACGCATATGGCTCGACCACCTCGCACAAGGCTCCGGCTCCCGTGCAGCACCCGGCTGTCCACCACGTCGCGACCGCGCCGGTGACCCACCACGCTGCCGCACCCAAGCCGTTGGCCCGCCCCGCCAAGCCTGCGCACCGTCCAGCTCGTCCGCACGTGACCCATCGCGTACAGGTCAAGGGCTTCAGCACCCGGTCACCCGCCCCGCGCCCGCTGCCCGAGTCGGCCCTCGCCGCCACGCCCGCATCCGTTTCGCAGAGCGTCGGCCCGGCCACCTCGACCTCCGGCACGTCGACACCGCGGACGCTGCTCGTGGGGCTCGCGGTTGTCCTTCTCGCCGCTGCGGCCCGCCGTTGGATCCTGACGAGCGCCGTCACCGGTTCGTCGCGCTCCGCGTGACCCCTCGGGTCGACGCTCGCTAGTCTGCGCGCGCCGGGACAACCACCTGGGCGTCAGGAGGAGTGCGTGGACGGCGACCTCGCCTCCCTTCTCGCCGCGGGCGAGCGAGCGGTCTTCCACGGCCCGCCGGCCGCTGCCGTCGCCGACCTCGAGCGTGCGGTCGTGATGGCGCAGCGGGAAGGTCGCCGGGCCGAGGTCAGCGCAGCCGCGTGGCTGCTGGGGGTCGCCCTGTCCGCTGCCGGTCGATACGGCGGCGCGCTACGTGTGCTCGGGCCGTTGCTCGAGGCCGGCGGTCCTGCCGCCGCGTCGCCGGAGAGTCGGCTGTTCGCCTCGCTGGCAGCGGCCACCGCGGCGAGCGTGCATCGCGGCTTGGGTCGCCACGAGGCCGCCCACGACCTGGACGCGCGTGGGCTGGTCCTCGCCGAGGGCAGCGACGAGGCAGTCTTCGACTGCACGCTCGGGTTGGCCACGGACGCGGTCGGCCTGGGTGACCTTGACACGGGCCGGCAGCGGCTCGCCGACGCCGCGACGCTCGTCGCGGCGCACGACGACGAGTGGTGGCGCCAACGCGTCCGGTTCGACTGGGCGCGGGCCGAGGTCGCCCTGCTCGCGGACGAGCCCGGCGAGGCGGTCGCCGCGGCGGCGGCGAGCGTCGAGCGGGCGGAGCACTCCCGGGCCCCGCGGCACGTGGCGAAGGGCCTGCTCTTCCAGGGGGTGGCCGAGCTGCAGGCCGGCTCGCCGCAGGCCCCGGGGACGCTGCGCCGGGCGGCCACGCTCGCCGAGGGGCTGGCCGCGCTGCCGGTTCTGTGGCAGGCGCGCGCGCTGCTCGGGGCGCTGCTCGCGGGCAGCGCACCCGACGAGAGCGCGCGCTCGCTCGCGGCGGCCAGGTCGGCCGTGCTCTCGATCGCGGCCGACCTGCCGGCCGACCTGCGCGAGGACTGGCTCGCCCAGCCCAACGTCAGCGCGTTGCTCGAGGGCTAACTCCGGCGCCACACTGCGGCGTCGCCGGCGGTGGGGTTCCGCGAATCCGCTCAGGCGCTCACCCACGGGGTCGACACTCTTTGGGTGTCCGTTCAGCCGTCGTCGACCGCCACCGAGCTCTCGCTCGCGGCTGCGGCGCGCCTGCTGGCCGCGCGTGGTGTCAGCGCGACGTCCGACGTGCTGACCCTGATGATCCCCGCCCTCGGCTGCTCCGAGGCGGTGCTCCGGGCGCCCGACGCGGCGCGCGTCCTCGCCCGGGCCGGCTCCACCTGGCCGGTGCCCGCCCAGCCCGCGGGGGAGCGCTTCGTCCTCGATGTGCCCGTTCGTGCCTGCGGGGAGCTGCAGGGAGTGCTCACCATCGCTGGACACGCAGTCTTCACCCTCGAGCAGGCCGAGGTGCTGACCGGCCTCGCGGATGTCCTGGCGCTCGCGTGGAGTGCGCAAGCGCGGGCCGGGCGCGGCGACGCCGGGCGCGCCGTGCTCGACGACGAAGCAGACCGGGCGCAGGCGGCCACCGAGCTGTGTGACAACGTCGGGGAAGCCCTCGTCACCGTCCGCTATGCCGCCGACCTGGTGGCCGCCGGCCGCGCCGGCGCTGATGCGCTCGACGAGCCGGTGCAGGCGGCGCAGGCCGCGCTGCGGGACGCCCATCGCGCCCTGCGGGCCTACGCGCTCGAGGCCGGGCTTCGGACGGCGCTGCGCGAGATCGCCGCTCGCGGCGGCGCGGACCGGCCGGCCGACGGCCGCCCGGCGCTGGACCTCACCGTCGACGCCGACGACCCCTGGCTGGACGCGTTGCCGCCGCCCGTGGCCGTGACCGTCCAACGGGTGGCGGAGGCGGCGCTGCGCTGCGCCACCGGTGTGGCCCGGCTCACCGCGACCTTCGACGGTCAAAGGGTGAAGTTGTGCGTGGAATCTGCCGAGATTGCCTATGACGCCAGTGAGCTGGACCGCTGGGCCCGCCGGGCTAGCGCGCTCGGAGGGGACCTGCGACTGCGGCCCGCTGGAGTCGAGCTCGAACTGCCCGCACAGACCGCCTCACCGCCCGCCCGATAGGACACCATGACGACGGTCCTGATCTGTGACGACCACCGGCTGGCCCGGGAAGGGCTACGTCAGTCCGTCCAAGCCGTCCCCGGCGTCGACCGGGTGGACACGGCGGCCAGTGGCGAGGAGGTTCTCGCCCGGTGGCCGAGCGAGCGCCAGGACCTGGTGCTCATGGACGTGGCGATGCCCGGCCTCAGTGGGCTGGAGACGACCCGCCGGCTGGTGCGCGCGTATCCCGATGCCAACGTCGTGATGTTGACCGGCGCTGCCGACCGCGATGTCGTCGCGCTGGCGATCTCCGGTGGAGCGCGTGGCTACCTCCACAAGGACGTCTCACGCGAGGAGCTGTGCGCGGCCGTCGCCAACGCGATCGCCGCGGCCGAGCTCTCCGGTGTCGTCGCACCCCGGCAGGCACCGGACGGCCCGCGGGCACCGGAGCTCACCGAGCGCGAGATGCAGGTGCTGCGGGGCATGGCCGCCGGCAAGAGCAACGGCCAGATCGGCCGTGAGCTCTACCTGTCGGAGGACACGATCAAGACCCACGCTCGCCGGCTGTTCCGCAAGATGCGCGTCAACGACCGCGCCCAGGCCGTCGCCTCCGGCTTCCGGTTGGGCCTCGTCCGCTAAGCCTGGCTCCAGCTCAGCGCCGGGTCATTCCTCGTCCGCGGTGAGGACGCCGTCGGCGAAGCCACGCGCGTAGTCCCAGGAGACGTACTCCGCCGGGTCCGGGCTGTAGGCCGGCTCGTGCACGTGCGGCTGGCCCTGGTCGAGCAGCCGTCGTAGGTTGCCGCGCAACAGGTCCCAGGCGAAGTAGTGCGGCTCCTCGCAGTCCTGGCAGTCGACCACCAGCCCGCGCACCCCCCGGGTCTCCAGCAGCGCCTGGAACACCTCGAGGTCCTCGAGGTCGGCCAGGATGTCCTCGCGTTCGTCCGGCGTCAGCGGCGCCGGGTCGTCGTCCGCGTCGGTCAGGTCGGCGGCCGGATCCGACGGGTCACCGGCGAACGGGTCGAGCGGGGCGTCGTCTCGCACCCGGACACGGTACGCCGCGGCGCGGTGGCTCGGTCGATCCCGCACACAAGCCGTAGAATGACTCTTTCCGCGCTGGCGAGTAGGTGTGATGGACACGACCCACGACCCGAGCCTCCCGGCGAAGTTCGCGCGGTTGGGGCTGACGTTCGACGACGTCCTGCTGCTGCCTGCGGCCTCCGACGTCGTACCCAGCGAGGTCGACACCTCGACTCGCCTCTCGCGGAGCGTGTCGTTGCGCAGCCCGCTCGTGTCGAGCGCCATGGACACCGTGACCGAGGCGCGGATGGCCATCGCCATGGCGCGGCACGGCGGTGTCGGCGTACTGCACCGCAACCTCTCCGTCGAGGACCAGGCGGCTCAGGTCGACATCGTGAAGCGCTCCGAGGCCGGCATGGTCACCCAGCCGATCACCTGCGCCCCGGACGACACGATTGCCGCCGCCAACACGCTGATGGGTCGTTACCGCATCTCCGGCGTGCCGGTCACTGACGCCGACGGGGTGCTCGTCGGCATCGTCACCAACCGCGACATCCGCTTCGAGACCGACCACAGCCGCGACGTGCGGGACGTCATGACGAGCACGCCGCTCGTCACCGCACCGGTCGGGGTGGGCCGACCCGACGCACTGGCCCTGCTGCAGCAGCACAAGATCGAGAAGCTGCCGATCGTCGACGGCGCCGGTCGGCTGCGCGGGCTGATCACCGTCAAGGACTTCGCCAAGAGCCAGGAGTATCCGCTGGCCACCAAGGACGCCGAGGGGCGTCTCGTCGTCGGTGCGGCTGTCGGCGTCGGTGAAGACGCCTACAAGAGGGCGATGACGCTCGTCGACGCCGGAGTCGACTTTCTCATTGTCGACACGGCCCACGGCCACTCCGCATCCGTGGTCGAGATGGTGGCGCGGCTCAAGTCGGCGGTGACGATCGACGTCGTCGGCGGCAACATCGCGACCTCGGAGGCAGCCAAGGCGCTGATCGACGCCGGTGCCGATGCCATCAAGGTCGGGGTCGGGCCAGGGGCGATCTGCACGACCCGCGTCGTCGCCGGTGTGGGCGTGCCGCAGGTGTCGGCCATCTACGACTGCGCCGAGGTCGCCCGGGCGGCCGGCGTGCCCGTCGTCGCCGACGGTGGCATCAGCTACTCCGGCGACATCGCCAAGGCCATCGCGGCCGGCGCCGACACGGTCATGCTCGGCTCGCTGCTCGCCGGCTGCGAGGAGTCGCCGGGCGAGCTCGTGTTCGTCTCCGGCAAGCAGTACAAGTCCTACCGGGGCATGGGTTCGCTCGGCGCGATGCAGTCGCGCGGGCAGGCGCGCTCCTACTCCAAGGACCGCTACTTCCAGGATGACGTGCTCTCCGACGACAAGCTCGTGCCCGAGGGCATCGAGGGCCAGGTGCCCTATCGCGGACCGTTGTCCGGTGTCGCGCACCAGCTGATCGGCGGGCTGCGCGCAGCGATGGGCTACGTCGGCGCCGAATCCATCCCGCAGCTCCAGCAGGCGCAGTTCGTCCGCATCACCGCGGCCGGATTGAAGGAGAGTCACCCGCACGACATCCAGATGACGGTCGAGGCGCCCAACTACACGGGCCTCTGAGGGAACCGATGCGCGACAGCGTGGAGATCGGCCTCGGGCGTTCGGCCCGGCGCGGCTATCACCTCTCCGACATCGGCATCGTGCCCTCGCGGCGCACCCGCGACCTCGACGTCGTGTCGATGACGTGGCAGATCGATGCCTACCGCTTCGACATCCCCCTGGTGGCGATCCCGTCCGACGCGACGATGTCGCCGGCGACAGTCACCGAGGTCGGGCGGCTCGGTGGCCTCGGCGTGCTCGACGCGGAAGGGCTGTGGACGCGGTACGACGACCCGGCGCCGATCCTCGCCGAGCTTGCCGTGCTTGCCGGGTTCGACGGCCTCGACGACGCGGGTGAGAGCGACGCGACGGCGGTGTTGCAGCGGGTCTACGCCGAGCCGGTGCGCGACGACCTGATCGCGCAACGCATCAAGGAGCTGCGCGACAGCGGCACCATCGTCGCCGTGCGTGTTTCACCGCAGCACACTGTGCGGCTCGCGCCGGCCATCCTTTCCGCGGGTGTCGACCTGCTCGTCATCCAAGGCACCATCGTGTCGGCCGAGCACGTGAGCGCCTCGGCAGCACAGCCGCCGCTCAACCTCAAGACGTTCATCGCCGACCTCGATGTTCCCGTCGTCGTCGGTGGTTGCACCAACTACCAGACCGCGCTGCATCTGATGCGCACGGGTGCGGCCGGTGTCATCGTGGGGGTCGGCGCCGACGAGTGGTCGACCACCTCTCGGGTGCTCGGCATCGAGGTGCCGATGGCGACTGCGATCGTCGATGCGGCCGCGGCGCGGCGCGACTATCTGGACGAGACCGGTGGGCGCTATGTGCACGTCATCGCCGCCGGTGGCATCGAGACGAGTGGCGACGTGGCCAAGGCATTGGCCTGCGGCGCTGACGCGGTGATGCTCGGCGAACCGCTTGCGATGGCTGCGGAAGCGCCGGCTCGCGGCGCGTGGTGGCACACGGCGGCCTCCCATCCGCAGCTGCCGCGTGGACGGTTCGCCGAGGCCGACGAGATGTGGCCGATCGGCACCCTCGAGCAGGTGCTGAACGGGCCGTCGACCACACCTGAGGGCTATCTCAACCTGTTCGGCGGCCTCAAGCGCACCATCGCCAAAGCCGGCTACTCCGACCTCAAGGAGTTCCAGAAGGTCGAGCTCATCGTCACGTCATGACAACGCCGCCGAAGCAGGGCGCCTCTAGGGTGGACACATGGCTTCGGTCAAGCAGTTCCAAGTCACCTTCGACTGTGCAGAACCTGCCCGCGTCGCTCGATTCTGGTGCGAGGCGTTGGGATACGTCGTACCGCCGCCACCGGACGGGTTTGCTGATTGGGACGATTTCGATCGTTCGCTGCCGCCTGAGCGCCAGGGTTCGGCGTTCGCATGCGTTGATCCCTCAGGTGTGGGCCCGCGACTGTTCTTCCAGCGCGTTCCCGAAGGCAAGGTCGTCAAGAATCGGCTG
>JAVEEH010000178.1 GCA_030840545.1 Frankiaceae bacterium
CATCGCCGCCGCGGTGCTGCTGGTGCGCGACGTGCTGCCCAGGGTGCAGGCCGAGATTCCGACGGCGCGGCTCCTGCTCGTTGGCCGCAACCCGGGCCCGGCCGTGCGCGCGCTGGTCGGCCCGGCGGTGGAGCTGCGCGCGGATGTTGCGGATGCGCGTGCGGAGCTCGCGGACATGACCGTCTACGTCGCGCCGCTGGTCTCCGGCTGGGGCATCAAGAACAAAGTGCTCGAGGCGATGGCAGCCGGGCGGGCGGTCGTCACCACACCGGCCGGGTCCGCAGGCATCGGCGCCGGCGACGGCGTGGTCGAGGCCGTGGACGCGGCAGACGTCGCGGCCGCCGTGATCGCGCTGCTGCGCGACCGCCCGCGGCTGCTTGCGACCGGTGCCGCGGCCCGCCGCCGCGTCACCGCTGACTTCACCTGGGAGCGCAGCTCCGGGCGCATCGAGCAGCTGTGGGCTGATGTCGCCGCCGGACCGGAGGGCCGGCGGCGGTGAGGTTCGCCGTCGCGACGTTCCATGTGCCGCACCCGGAGGGCTCGGCGGCCGGCCGGCAGCTGTGGGCGCTGGCCGAGGCGCTGCGCGCCGACGGCCACGAGGTCGAGGCGTGGTGCTGGGGACCGGCCCGCCCCGGTCTCGAGCCGCCGGCGTGGTGCGAGTCCCGGCCGTTCGTCGCCCGCACCGGCTGGGCCGTGCGCCCGCGCACCTTGCTGCGGCCGCGCGCCGACCTGGCCGGCGCCGGCTGGCGCCCGCCGGACGATGCGATCGGCTGGGCCGACGACTGGGCGTCGTGGCCCGCTGTCGACCGCGGCCGGGATGCACCCGCGCTGCTCACCGTGCACTACGACGTGGCTCTCGACGCGCGTGCGTTGGGCCGGTGGACGCCCGCGCTGGTGCAGGACTGGCGGGCCCAGCGGCGCGCCGTGCGCCGATCGCCGCGCACCGTCGCTCTGTCGGAGCGGGTTGCGGCGAGCGCACGGGTCGAGACGGTCGTGCCCGCAACGGTGCCCGTGCCCGCCGAAGCGCTGCCGCTGCTGGACGCTCCGGTCGCGCTGATGTTCGCGGACTGGTCGTGGCCGGCCAACGCGGCTGCGCTGCGGCAGCTGCTCGGCGACTGGGGCGACGTACGAGCACGGGTGCCGGGGGCTGAGCTCGTCGTCGCCGGACGCGGCGCGCCGGACGTCGGGCCGACGACCGGCGTTCGGGTCGTCGGCGAGGTCGCTCGCACCATCGACGCGATGGCCCAGGCGGCCGTGCTGGCGTTCCCGTGCCCGCCGACCAGCGGCCCGAAGATGAAGGTGCTCGATGCCCTGGCCGCCGGCCTGCCGGTCGTCACGACACCCGCGGGGGTCGAAGGGCTGCAGGTGCCGGCGGCGGCTGTCGCGGTCGGACCGTCCGATACCTACGTCGACCTGCTCGTCGAGGTGCTCGCCGACCCGGGTCGGCGTGCCGCCATGGCGGACATGGCAAGGGGCGCGGTGCTCGCGCACCACGCCCCTGCCCTTGCCGCCCGTGCCCGGGTGGCTGTTCTCGTCAGTTGGTGACGTGCACGTAGTCGACAGACATGGTCGCCGGGAACTGCGTCGTGGCGTCCGGCGAACCGGGCCAGGTGCCGCCCACGGCGAGGTTGAGCAGCAGGTAGAACGGGTGGTTGAAGTTCCAGTAGTTGCCGGGGAGGGTGTCCGAGGCGCTCACGGCCAGGTAGGTGTGGCCGTCGAGGCTGACCGAGATCGCGTTGGGGCCCCACACCATGCCGTAGTCGTGGTAGCCGCCCGACAGGGCCGTGCTGGCGTTTCCGAGCGCTCCGGAGAGCCACGCCGTCCCGGACGGTGCGCCGGCGTGCAGCGTGGCGTGGGCCGTGGTCGGCTCCGAGCCGATGTTCTCCACGACGTCGATCTCGCCGCACAGGGGCCAGCCGACGGTGCCGATGTTGGTGCCGATGGCCCAGAACGCCGGCCAGAGGCCCTGCCCGGCCGGTGTCTGCATCCGGGCGACGGCGGTGCCGTACTGGAACTCGAAGTTGTTGCGGGTGTCGATGCGGCCCGAGGTGTAGTTGCGGGTGATGCCGTCGCTGCCGGTGTAGGTCTCCTGGCGGGCGGTGAGGGACAGGTGTCCGGCACCGTCGAGCGAGACGTTCGAGGTGCGGCCGGTGTAGCTCTCCAGCTCCTTGTTGCCGAAGCCGTTGCCGCCGGTCGTGGCGGTCCACCGGGACGGGCTCGGGCTGCTGCCCGCGGCACCGTTGAAGTCCTCCGAGAGCACCGTGGTGGGCGTCGTAGCGGCGTTCTGGTAGTCGACCTCGACAGCGCCGACGAGCGGCGCGCCGATGAGGCCGACCAGCGAGAGGTTGAGGGTGCCGTCGGTGACCGGCGCCGCGAACAGCACGTGCCAGGCGTGGTCGGCACCGGCGTCGCGGGCGACGTCAACCGCGCTGACAACGGTCCGGCCCTCGGCCTGGACGTTGAACACGCGCTGGCCGGCAGCAGCGCCCTGGGTCTCGGCGACGAAGAGGTCGACGAAGTAGGTGCCCGGGGTGCTCACCGGCACGGTGTAGCCGCTGCCGCCGAGCCGGGCCCGCTGATAGAGCGCCGGGCTTGCCGTGCCCGCAGTCAGGGTGACCGTGGAGACGAGGTGACCGGAGGTGGCGTAGGCCGCGTCGGGCGCGAACACCCGGCCGCTGGCGTCGGTGACGCTCTGCGGCGAGGCGGTGATGCGCACGGGTGCCGTGGTGGTGACCGCGGGTGCCGTCGGTGCCGCGGCGGTGGCCAGGCGGTGGGCGTGACCGGCCAGCGCAGGCTGGGCGAGTGCGACGGACGCGGCCGCGACGGCGACGCCGGCGAGGACCGAACGGGTGCGGGACAGCGGGAACAAGGCGGCCTCATTCGTAGAGTCGGTGGGCTGCCCCTGATGTTCCAGGTTGTCCGGCTCTGGCGGTATGCCGAGTTTTGACTGTTTTGGGACTAGTTACTCCGGATCAGTCCCATCGGCTGAGCGGCCAGGTCAGCCGCGCACACGCACGAAGTCGACGGCCATGATCGCCGGGAAGTGGGTCGACCGCTTGGGGACCCCCGGCCAGTCGCCGCCCACGGCGAGGTTGAGCACCAGGAAGAACGAGTGGTCGAAGTTCCAGATGTCCCCGGGCGCCACGTCGGAACGGCTGACGGTCATGTAGGGGGTGCCGTCCAGCGTCATCGCGATCGCTGTCGGCCCCCACACCATCCCGTAGGTGTGGTAGTCCCGCGCGTAGGGCCGGCGCTGGACAGCAGCCCGCCCGGCGAGCCACTGCCCGCCGGAGCTGCGCCCGCCGTGGACGGTCGCATGCATCACGGTGGGCTGGCGGCCGATGTTCTCCATGATGTCGAGCTCGCCGCACAGCGGCCAGCCGACCGAGCCGACGTTGTCCCCGAGCGCCCAGAACGCGGGCCAGAATCCGACCCCGTGCGGGACCTGGATACGTGCCTCGGCGGTGCCGTACTGGAAGCTGAAGCGCTTCGCCGTCTTGATCCGGGCCGAGGTGAAGGGCCGGGTGTAGCCGTCCGAGCCGCGCATCCACTCCCGGCGGGCGGTGATGAACAGGTGGCCCTGGCCGTCGAGCGAGGCATTGCGCGGGTGCTTGGTGTAGGTCTGCAGCTCGTTGTTGCCGAACCCGTTGCCACCGGTGTCATAGCGCCAGCGCAATGAGCTGGGGGCCCGGCCGGCCGGGCCCTGGAAATTGTCCCGGAACAGCGTGCGCTGGACCGTCTGGGCGTTCTCGTAGTCGACCTCGACGGACGCGACGAGCGGAGCGCCGCGGTGGCTCACCAGGCGCAGGTTGAGGATGCTGTCCGTGACGGGGGTCGAGAACACCACGTGCCAGGCGCCGTTGTGGCCGGCTTGCGCGCTCACGTCGACGGAGCGCACCCGGGTGCGACCTTCGGCCACGACATCCCACACCCGGGCGCCGGGTCGGGCATTGCGGGTCTCGGCGACGTAGAGGTCGACGAAGTAACTTCCCGGGGCCGTCACCGGGATGGCATAGCCGCGCCCGCCCAGCCGAGCCCGCTGATAGAGCCACGGGCTCGCGGTCCGGGCGATCGGAGCGGCCGAGGCAACGAGCCGCCCGCCGACGGCGTAGTGCGTGTCGGGCTGCCAGACCTGACCGGATGCGTCCTGTTCGCTGCCCCGGGACGCGACGAGACGGACCGATCGGTGCAGCGTCACGCCGGGGATCTTGAGCCCGACGGCGTGGACCGCGGGCCGTTGGCCCGACTGGGCGGCGGCGAGCTGGGTTCCGGTGCCGGTCCCGCTGACGGCCAGCGCAAAAGCGGTCGCCACAACCAGGTGGCGACCGTGCCGGAAGGACGTGCGAGCCATGTGTCCTAGATTGTCGCAACTTCCGAGCGCTTTGCGCTAGTGAGGTATCGGGACCGGCCCCCGACGGGGACCAGCAGCAGGACCAGGCCCGTGGCCATCGGCAGCCACAGCGGTGCCCAGGCCGCGGCGGTGTCCCGCCCGCGCTGCAGGCTGTTCTCGGGAATGAGCTGGAAGGCGGCCAGCTCGGCGGTAGCGGCTTGCGTCTGGATGAGGTCGACCGCGCTCGCCACCTTGGTTGGCGTCGCGGACTGCACCCGGAGCTCACCGACCCCGGCGGCCACCTGGAGGTCGCGGCAGTCATAGCTCGCGGATGGACCCTCCGGGGGCAGGTCGTTCACCATCCCGCACACGGTGTGCACGAGCGTCGTCCCCTCCGTGACCGGGTCGACGGGATGCGCCTCACGCAGCACCGACACGGTCGTGAACTGGTATTGCCTGGCGTAGTGCACGGGGGCGAACCCGGCGACCACCCAACCGACGAGCTCGGCCACCACGAGCGAGCGAACGAGCACCCGTCGGTCGCGCACCACCAGCCTGGGCAGCGGGCCGCGCGCGTGCTCGCTGGCGGCGACGCCGATCGCGACGAGGACCCAGAAGGGGCGGGCGGAGCTGAGCGACCGCAGGGCGTCGTAGGCGAGACCACCGATGAGCAGCGCGACGGCCGCGGCGAGGGCGGCGGCGCCCGCCGCTCGATCGGACCGCACGGTCGAGCGCAGCCCGCGCAGACAGCACGCCAGGGCCGTCAGGAGCAGTACGACGCCCGAGACCAGCCCGAGCAGCCCGGTGTCACCGTAGAGCTGCAAGTAGGTGGTGTCGGTCGAGCGCAGCCCGAGTGAGGACAAGCCGCCGAGCCCGATGCCGTGCAGCGGATGACTGGCGGCGAGCTGCAGGATGACGGGCAGGCGGCCCGTACGCACGTCGACATAGCCCGAAGGCAGCCCGACGAACCCGTTCTGCAAGGCACCGATGGAGACGAACAGCGTCAGCCCCACCGCGAAGCCGGCCACGGTGAAGATCAGCAGCCTCCGCTCGCGCATGCCCGCGGCGGCGAGGATCACCAGCACGCCGAGGAAGGCGAGGGCGGTGCGGCTGTAGGCCCAGTACTCGGCCAGCAGCACGAGGCCGACGGCCAGCAGCGTGAGCGGCAGCCACCGCGACAGCCGGACGCGCCAGCCCGCCAACCAGGCGAGGAGCGCCGGCAGCAGCATCGCCGTCACCCAGCCGTACTGCAGCGCATACTCCGCGCCGCCGCGGACCCGCACGTTGTTGTTCCGACGTTCGAGCTGGTTGGCGGCGTCCGTCGGCACCCGGGCATGGCGGAACAACCAGTGTCCCCACGCGCTGCTCGTGATGTGCTCGATCACCCCGATGCCGGCAGACGTGAGCAGCACGACGCTCACGACACCGAGCACCCAGCGCAGGTCACCGATCGCGCGGACGCAGGCCAGGACGACGACGAAGAAGATGAACTGGTCGAGCAGGTCGAGCGCGGGACCGTAAGCGTGCGAGGTCGCGGCTTGCGGTGTGGCCAGAACGATCCCGGCGACATAGACGCAACCCAGGAACACGACGAACGCCGAGTGCACCGGCGTCCAGCGCAACGCCGTCCGCGGCACCTCACCCGAGCGCAGCGCGAACAGCAAGCGGAGGGCCAGCACCACCACGAGCACCCGGCTGAACGTGGCGTAGTGGGTCACCGGGTTGTTGACCGCCAACGACCCCGGCACCAGCACGCAGCTCGCGACCACGACCGCGAATCCGACCCGGATCCGGGTCAGCAGGATCACGCCGGTCAGCAGGGCGGTGACCAGCGCGATGCCGAGGGTGGGCATGGCTCAGTCCCGGGCTAGGAGTCGCGCCGCCACAGATACCCGAAGCCAACCGTGCCCGCTGCGACGAACAGGAACGCGCCGAGGCCGACCAGCTCGACCCGGCGCCGGGTCGGGGACACCTTCGCAGCGGGACCGGCCGGCGTCACGATGCTGAACGTCACCTGCAGGGCGGCTGGGATCTGGGCGGCGGTCTGCTCGCTGCGCGCGTAGTCGACGAGACCTTGCGCGGCTGCCCCGGCGATCGACTCCGCCCGAGCCCGGTCGGACGATCGCGCACCGACGGCCAGCAGCAGTGAGTTCGGGTCGACACCCGCGTAGAGAGCACCCACGACGGCACCCGGCGGCAGGCCGAGGCCGGACGCGACCGGGGTGGCGAAGACCTGGGTGCGGATCAGACCGGCGTACTTGTAGCGCAGCCGCGAGAGCTTCGCGACGACGCCGTCATCCGGGCTGTTGGCAAGCGCGTGGGCCTGGTCGATCTCGAGCAGCGCCTGGCTCTGGTAGGTGGGAGTTCCCTGGTGCACGGCATAGGCCGCGACGGCGCCGACGATCAGGCCGACGACGAGGCCTGACGCGATGAGCACGGCCCAGAACCGCGCCGACGGTCGCGTCCGGGGTGGGCGGGAACCGGGCGGGTCGACTGGCTCGGGCTCCTCAGCGGGTGCGGTGGCCGCCGTCCGCGGCGGCCGTGCGACGGGTGCGGTCGGCGCTGATGCGGTTGATGCTGTCTGCGTTGCGACTGCGCTCTTACGACGCTGCCGCAACGGCGACGGGATGTTGTCTGGGTCGTCGGCCATCCCTCACCTCCGGCGGTCGACGGTACCAGCGGGACCGCTGACCACCAGGGAGGTGCGACGCGCGCGTGCGATGCTGTCTCCTCGTGTCGTCCGTCTCAGTCGTCGTGCCGACGCGCGACCGTCCCGAGCGCCTGGCCCGCTGCCTGGCCAGCGTGCGGGCCGCGCTGCGCGACGGTGACGAGCTCGTCGTCGTCGACTCGGCGTCGGTGGGACGTGACGAGGTCGCCCGGGTTGCGACGACGTACGCCGACCGGCTGCTGCGGGTCGAACGCCCGGGGGTGGACCGGGCGCGCAATGCAGGTTGGCGCGCCGCTCGGCATCCGCTGGTGCTGTTCACCGACGACGACGTGGTTGTCGATCCGGGCTGGGCGGAAGCCTTCGCGGCCGCGCTGGAGCGTCATGGTGATGCCGGCTTCATCACCGGCCGCATCGATGCCCCACCGGGCCGGCCGTTGCCCTGGCGCGAGATCGCGTTGAAGCGTGACCTCGAAGCGCAGGTGTTCGACCGGACGTCGGTCACGAACCTCGGTCACGGCGCAAGCATGGCGACGAGACGAGAGGTGCTCGAGGCTGTCGGTGGATTCGACGAAGCTCTCGGCGCGGGTGGTCACTTCCGCGCCGCGCCCGAGGTCGACTTGTTCGACCGCATCCTCGCGACCGGCTGGCTGGGGCGCTACGAGCCGTCGGCGCTCGCGTTCCACGAGCAGTGGCGCGAGATGGACGCGATCGTCCAGCTCGACTTCGGCTATGGGATCGGCAACGGTGCGCGACTGGCCAAGCTCGCGCGGTCAGACCGGCGACGGGCCCGGCTGGTCGCGCGCAACTCGCTGTGGGACTGGGGCCTGGTCATTGCGGTGCGGCAGTGGCGGGAGGGCGCGCGACGACTGGCGCAGGCGTCGTTCTATCGCGTCGTCGGGACCGTGCTCGGTTTCGCGCGGGGAATCGTCACGCCGGTCGAGGCGGGGCACTACCGGCCTCGCGGCGAACGATGACGCGTGCCGGTCTGTCGGTGGTCGTGCCGACGCGAGACAGGCCGGAGATGCTCGACCGCGTGCTCGGCAGTCTGGCCGCGTCGCTGGGACCCGACGACGAGATCGTCGTCGTCGACTCCGCATCGGCCGACCCCGCGGCGACCGAGCGGATCGCGGCCGCGCACGGAGCTCGGGTCGAG
Source organism: Frankiaceae bacterium (assembly GCA_030840545.1). Taxonomy (GTDB): domain Bacteria; phylum Actinomycetota; class Actinomycetes; order JAFAQI01; family JAFAQI01; genus JAFAQI01. The sequence goes on from JAVEEH010000178.1 coordinate 8,152, forward strand.
CGGGCACTGCGTCCTGGCGCGAGCGTCGCGCGCAACGATGGCTGGCGCGCGGCCAGGCACGAGCTCGTCGCGTTCTGTGACGACGACGTCTGGGTGCACACCGGTTGGGCCGACGCCATCGTGGCCGGCTTCGATGCGGGCGCGAGGGTCGGCTTCGTCACCGGCCGGGTCGACGTGCCACCGGGTCAGCAGGTGGTCGGCATCGCTGTGTCGATTCTCGATCGGCCCGACCCGGCGAGCTATGACGTCACGACGCCCGGGTTGCTGGGTCACGGCGCCAACATGGCCGTGGACCGTCGCGCACTCGTCGACGTCGGCGGGTTCGACGAGATGCTCGGTGCCGGTGCGAGGTTCGGGGGCAGTGAAGAAGGCGACCTGTTCGACCGGCTGTTCGCCGCCGGATGGACCGGCCGCTATGAGCCGGCGGCGTTGGCCTGGCACGACCAGTGGCGGCAGCGGCTGCGGTCGATCGTCCGGCTGGACTACACCTACGGCCGTGGTCGCGGCGCGCGGCTCGCGAAGCTGGTGCGCGGGCGGCACTGGCGCCGGTTCGCGCTGATGGCACGGGAGTATCTCTGGGCCTGGGGGCTGACCCAGCTCTGGTTGCACGCGCGCAAGCGCGACCAGTTCCTGACGGCGGTGACGCTCGCCCGGCTGGCAGGGGTCGCAGTCGGGTTCGCGGCCGGGCTCGCGACGCCACTGCGCGATGGTCAGTTCCGGGCGCGGGCCCGGAGCACCTCGTCGTAGAGGTCGTCGACCCGCGCCGCGCATGCGGTGACGTCGAACCGCCGGGCCACGGCGGGGCCTGCGGCGCCCAGGCGGTCGGCCAGCCCGTCGTCGGACAGCACGGCGACGAGTGCCTGCGCCAAGGCGCGCGGGTCGTTCTCCGGCACCAGGATCGCGGACACCCCGTCGTCGACGAACTCGGGGATGCCGCCGTGCCGGGTTGTCACGACCGGCCGGCCGCTCGCCTGCGCCTCCAGGTTGACGAGCAGCAGGCTCTCCGCGTCGCCGGTCGCCGACACCCGGCTCGGGCTGACGACCACCCGCGCGGACCGCACCGCGTCGCGCACCTGCTCGCCGCGACGGTGCGCCTCGGGTGCGACATGCCGAACGCTGCGCTCGCCGGCCGGGATCGCCGCGGCGAGCGGCCCCGCGCCGATGATGTCCAGCCGCGCCTCCGGCACCTCGGCCACGACCGCTGGCCACGCGCTGAGCAGGACGTCGAGGCCCTTCTTCTCGACCAGCCGTCCCACGAACGTGACGCGCGGGGTGCGTGGCACCGGTGACGGCGTGAAGAAACCGGTGTCGACACCGGCCGGGATGACGTGGACCCGGTCGGGAGCAAAACCCAGCCCGGTGGCGACGCCGGCGAGGAAACGCGACGGGACGACGACGGCAGCCGCCGCAGCGACCGCATCGTCGTAGTGGCCGGGCTGGCGCGTCGGCAGAGAGGTCGCGTCGTCCCCGTGCAGTGACAGCACCAGCGGCAACCCGGAACGCCCGGTCAGGCCGAGCACGTCGCCCACGACGTAACCGAAGTGCACGTGGACGAGGCGGGCCCGGTGCACTGCGGCGAGAGACCGCAGTGCCGTCGTACGGGTCTGCGGCCACCGGTGCTCGGGCACCAGGGTGTGCAGCCGGTCGAGCCGATGCACCGGACGATGCGGGAACGCGGCCCGGTTGGCGGTCTTGTTGTGCGAGACCACGACCGCCCGGTGCCGGCTGCGGGAGACGTGCGCGTGGACGAAGCCTGCCGACAGGTCGAGCCAGTGCTCGACGTAGTGCAGCACCGTCGCCAGCGGGTCAGCCTCCAGACGCGGCAGACCCGCGCATGGCCTTGACGGCATCGGCCCACGGCAGTGCCAGCGGCCGGACGGTTGCGGGGACGCCGCTCGCCATCGAGCCGTCCGGGACGACATCCACGACCACCGAGTTGGAGCCGACGATGCAGTAGTCGCCGACCTGCGCGCCGCGGGCCAACGTGACCTTCGGGCAGATCCAGGTGTTGCGGCCGACCGTGACGGTGCCGACGCGCACGTTGTGCCAGAAGTGCTCGTCCGGGGTCGTGAAGAAGTGGCTGGAGTCGGCGATGGTGACGTGTTCGGCGATTCCGGCCATCGGCGCCACCGTCACCTCGTTGCTGCAGTGGATGACGGTGTTCCAGCTCACCGGGTTGTCGCCCTGCAGCTCGAGCCGGCCGGCGACGTTGAGCAGGACGTCTCGGCGCAGCTCGACTCGCTCGCCGATGTGGACCTGCCCGCCCTTCAGCTGGATCAGGACGCGGTCGTCCAGTGAGCTGGCGGCCCCCACGTGCAACACGTTGTGCGACCAAGGCTCGAACGTCACGCGCACGCCGGCACCGATGCGCACGTCGTCGGCGACGTCGAGGTCGATGGTCGCGTGTGCCCAGGTGGCGGCGAGCCGGGTCCGCATGACGAAGGCCCGGCGCCGGCGGGCCTGCTCGACCGACCGGAGGCGGGGCGCGGCGACCCGGGCTGCTTCAACAGCCCGGTTGGCAGCTCGGCGCAGCATTCGTCCCCCCTCCCGCTGGCTACCCACGATAATGCTGCGATGGCCCCGCATCCGCTGCGTGTCGGGCGACTCGTCGCACCCCCGGCGCTGGTCGCCGTCGCGTTGCGCCCCGGAGCGGGCCGGATCCAGCGGCTGGTCGCCGGCGGAGGGCTGGTCGCGCTCTGGTCCGAGGCCTACCTGCGCTATCGGCGCCGCGGGCTCGCGGCGACGGAGCGGGAGTACGAGCTGCTGCGCACCGCGACGCTCGAAGCCTTCAACCAGCACTACAACGAGAACGTGCCGACCATCGAGGAGGAGTTCGAGCTCTGGGGCGAATACCACGCGTATCGCCACGAGATGCGCTACGACCTCGTCGCCGGCATGGTGCGGCAGCACGTGGCGCCGGGCGCCCGGGTCCTTGACGTCGGTTGCGGCGCCGCTCTCGTGGCCGACCGGCTCGAGGATCTCGACCTCGACTATGTGGGCGTGGAGTACGGCGGCCACCAGTTGCAGTTCGCGGTGGCGAAGGCCCGGGAACGTCGCGGGGTCTCGGTCCGGCGGTCGTTCGTCCAGGGTGACGCCGAACACCTGTCCTTCGCCGACAACAGCTTCGACGTCGTCGTCATGAGCGAGGTGATCGAGCACCTGCTCCGCCCCGAGCTCGCCGTGTGGGAGATCGCGCGTGTCCTCCGGCCCGGTGGCGTCTTCGTGATGACCACGAACAACGCGTCGGAGATGCCGCTCTATTCGCCGACCAGCCACCTGTTCGCGTGGCTGGAGAAGGCGCTCGGGTTCCATCGCGACGAGCTGATCTCACATCGGCCGTGGATCTGGCCGCAGCACGTCGCCATCGCGATGCTGCCCGATGGTCAGTCGCATCCGGTCTATCTGCCGCACACCTGGCACAAGCAGGCGGAGACACGCCGCATGTTCGCGGCCGCCGGTCTGGAGACGTTCCACGCGTCGTCGTTCGAGTTCCCGCCGCCGCAGAGCAAGACCTCTCGTTGGCTCAGCGGCAAGGGGGAGATGGGCAAACGGACGGTCGACGTCGTCGAAGCCGTGTGTTCGCGGCTCCCGCTGGTCAACCGCCTGGGCTGCCACGTCTTCATGGTCGCTCGCCGTTCCGCCGGCGGCACCGCCGAACCACCGCCGGGCATCTGGCCCGGACCGTTCTCGACGGCCGTCGGTCAGAGCACGAGCGTGCCGTAGCGCGCCGAGGCCGCCGCCAACACACCCACCTCGGCGATGTCGACGGCGAAGGCCGCCGGCAGCAGCAGGACCCGACGGCGCGGCCCGACGCCAGCCAGCGGCGCCTGCCGGACGCGGTGGTTGACATAGGGCAGCAGCAGGCTCAACGCCGCGAGACGTCGCGCCCGGCTGCCGGCCACCGCAGCGCCGAGGAGACCGAGCGCCGCAACCGCCGCCGGGGGATGCGCGGCTTTCCAGAAGAAGCGGCTGTGCAGCTTCGTCCGCAGCTCCGGATGCTTGCGCACGATGAGCACCACGCTCTCCCACCGCGCGCTGTCCTTGACCACGACCAGTGCACTCGACGGACGCACGTCGTGGTGGACGACGGCATCGGCAGCGAACACGGCGCGGGCGTCCTGCTCGAGGGCGCGCCACGCGAGATCGGTGTCCTCGCCCATCGGGTGGCGGAAGTCCTCGTCGAAGCCCTCGAGCCGCTCCAGCCAGTCGCGGCGGTAGGCGATGTTGCAGGTCTGGAAGAAGCCGTCCATCGCGGGCACGTCCAGGGTGCGGCTGAACGGTCCGTGCGCCTGCGCCTGCTGCGGGTCGGGTGCCGTCCGGCCCTGCACCACGTCGGCGTCGTCGAGACCGGCGCTGAGAGTCGCCA
>JAVEEH010000182.1 GCA_030840545.1 Frankiaceae bacterium
CGGTCCACCCGCAGTGCCGGCGCCGACCAGTCGATGCGGGCGTCTGCGACGGTGATCTTCGGTGCGAGCGAGACACCGTCGGCTGGTTGGGGTCGTGGCACGAGCGAGCCGTCCTCGATGCCATCGAGTGTCGCGACCAGCAGCCCGGCCCCGATCTGCGCCAGCCGCTCGAGCAGTTCGCCCGCCGTCTCGCGCGGACCGATCTCGGTGGTGACCATGCCGAAGACCGGGCCCGTGTCCAGGCCCTCCTCGATGCGGAAGGTCGAGGCACCGGTGACCTCGTCGCCGGCGAGGATCGCGTGCTGGACAGGCGCGGCACCCCGCCACGCAGGCAACAACGAGAAGTGCAGGTTGACCCAGCCGCGGCCGGGCACGGCGAGCGCCGGCGCCGGCAGCAGCGCGCCGTAGGCGACGACCGGGCAGCAGTCGGGCGCCAAGGTCGCCAGCTGGTCGAGGAAGTCCGGGTCACCCGCACGAGCCGGCTGCAGCACCTCGATGCCGGCCGCCGTTGCACGCGCCTTGACCGGACTCGCCAGCAGCGACCGACCCCGGCCGGCCGGCTTGTCGGGGCGGGTGACAACCGCGATGACCTCGTGCCGCGGGCTGTCGATCAACGCGTCGAGGGCAGGCAGCGCCGCCGTCGGAGTGCCGGCAAAGACCAGCCGCATAGGTCAGACCGCGAGTCCGCCGGTCGCATGCGGCGAGGACCGCACGGCCGGCGGGGTCAGTCCGGACCACTCGGCTTCGCGGATCGCGCGCATCGCCGCTTTGCGCTGATCCGGGTCGAGGCGGTCGATGAACAGGATCCCGTCGAGATGGTCGACTTCGTGCTGGATGCATCTGGCGAGCAACGCACTGCCCTCGATGGTCACCGGATCCCCATGCATGTTGAAGCCGGAGGCGACCACCCGTTGGCGTCGCGTCGTCGGGAACGCGAGCCCGGGAAAGGACAGGCACCCTTCCTCGCCGTCCTGCTCCTCCTCGCTGAACAAGCCGATGACGGGGTTGACCAAGTGCCCGATCGTCTCGTCGACGTCGTAGGTGAAGACGCGCAGGCTCACGCCGATCTGGGTGGCGGCGAGCCCGACACCCGGTGCGTCGACCATGGTGTCGGTGAGGTCCTTCACGAGGACTCTCAGCTCCTTGTCGAACGTCGTGACCGGTTCGGCCGCCAGGGTGAGCACGGGGTCGCCGAACAGGCGGATCGGCTGGACGGCCACTGCTGCTCCTGAGGACTGATGACGGACGGCTCGGCGATCCATCGTAGGTTGCCGCGCCGGACCGGCCGATCGGTCAGCCGAGGATCACGGGATCGAGCTCGACCCGGACCGCCGCTGGCGACTTGCGCGCGCTGCGCACCGAGGCCGCCTGTTTGAGTGCCGTCGCGAGCTGTGCACCGCTGCGGCGAGGCACCCGCACCAGGAGCCGCTCCTGGTCAGTGGTCGTGCCGGGGCGCACCGGCACGACCACCGGACCCAGCACCTCGGCGCCGGCGGGGAGCACCGCGAGGCTCAGCAGCTCGCGCACTGCGTCTGCGGTGCCGGTGAGCGCGGCCAGCCGCGCCGCCGGTGGTAGGTGGAGGGCCGTGCGCTCCTCGACCTCACGCTCTGCATGCCACCGCGGCTGCCAACGCAGCAGCGCCTGCACGGGGCGGAGCTCTCCAGGGGCCACGACCACGACGCGGCCGCCGTCGGCTGCGCCGCGAACGAGTGCCGCGGCGTTGAGCCAACGTCGAAGGGCCTCTTCAGCGGCGCGCAGATCGGGCCGGGCCAACAGCGACCAGCCGTCGAGCAGCAGTGCCGCGCCGTAGCCGCCGTCAGCGACGGGTTCGGCGCCGGGGGTGGCGACGACGACAGCAGCCTGTCCCGTGACGGTGTCCAGCACCGCGTCGCCACCGGATGTGCGCACCGGAACCCCGGGGAAGGCACGGCCGAGCTCCTCAGCGGTGCGCCGGGCGCCGACGACAACCGCTCGCATGCCGGCGTGCCCGCAGTGCGGACACCGCCATTCGGCGACGGTGACACCACACCATCGGCAGCGCGGCGGTTGGTCGGGGCCGCTGCGCGCCAACGGGCCGGAGCAGATCGCGCAGCGCGCCGGTGCGCGACAGCTCTCGCACGACATCGTCGGGAGGTAGCCACGCCTCGGCACCTGAACGAGCACTGGGCGGCCCGCTCCGAGGGAGTCCCGGGCGGTCTTCCAGGCGATGGTCGGCAACCGAGCGGCCCGCGCGAGCGGATCGTCGAACGCGTCGTCCGCCGAGGTGCGCACCGTGGGAATGGCGGCCTGCCGTCCCCGCGGCGCAGGCTCGAGCGCCGTGGCCCACCCGGACGCTGTGAGGGCAGCCCCTTCGGCCGTCACCGCATGACCGGCCAACATGGCGGCGGCGCCCTCGAGATGCGCGCGGAGGACGGCGACATCCCGACTGTGGCAGTAGGGCGCGCGCGGTTCGGCGTGCAGGTCGTCACCGTCGTCCCACACGAGGATGGCGCCCAGGGGCGCGACCGGAGCCCACACCGCGGACCGAGTGCCGACGACACACCGCGCCGTGCCGCGCCGCAGCGCCAGGAACCGCCGGTAACGTTCGGCCGGTCCCAGGTCGGCGCTCAGCGCGACGTGGTGACCGGGACCGAGGGCCCGCAGCAGCGCCGCATCGACGCGCCGGACGTCGCGATGGTCCGGCACGACGATGATGACGCCTCGCCCGGAGGCGAGCACCGCGCGCGCGGTGATCGCCTGATCGGCCGGCCAGTCACCCGGGAGCAATGCCGCCACCACTCGTGGGGTGCCGCCGGCCGCGAGATCGCTCAACAGCTGCGGCCCGCCGTCGTAGACCTCGAGACCACCGGTCGGCGGCTCGACCGGCCCGTCGGCGACCGC
>JAVEEH010000196.1 GCA_030840545.1 Frankiaceae bacterium
ATGCCGGCGACGCCCCCGCCGCCCAGCACCAGCGCCCGCTTCATCGGCCACCTGCTTTCGTCATGCCGCGGTCATCACCTTGGCTGCGATCTCACCGACGGCAGCGACGGCGTCGCCCCGCGTCGGCAGCAGGAACACTGCCCGTTCGACACCCATCGATGCGTAGTGCGCGACAACGTCGCGGTCCGGACGCACCAGATAGATCGTCACCGGCGGCACCGGCTTGCCCGCCGACTCGGCCACCTCGGCGAGCGTCTTCAGCCGCTCGCCGAACTTGACCGTCGACGGCATGGGCATCCATCCGCCGCCGTAGTCGACCGCGTGCTGCATCGCCAGCCGTCCGCCTCCGCCGACCAGCACCGGCAGGTTGCGCTGCACCGGCTTGGGCCACTGCCAGGACGGTTCGACTCGGGCGTGCTTGCCGTCGTACGACGCGAGGTCCTGTGTCCAGAGCGCCTGCATCAGCTGGACCCGGTCGTGCAGGACCTCCCACCGGTCCGCGAAGTCGACGCCGTGGTGCGCCAGCTCCTCCACGTTCCACCCCGCGCCGACCCCGAGCAGCACCCGCCCCGCGGACAACACGTCGAGGCTGGACACCTCCTTGGCGAGCACGATCGGGTCACGCTCCACGACGAGGCAGACCCCGGTGCCGAGCCGCAGCCGCTCGGTGACCGCGGCCGCGGCCGTCAGGGCGACGAACGGGTCGAGCGTCCGGGCGTATTCGTCCGGAAGCTCGCCACCCATCGGGTAGGGCGTGGCCCGGGACGCCGGGATATGGGTGTGCTCGGCGACGAACAGCGACTCGAAGCCGGCGTCCTCGGCGGCGCGGGCCACGTCGCGGACATCGCTGGTGAGGTCGGTCGCAAAGAGTGCGACACCGAGGTTCATCTAGTCGAACGTGATGACTTGGCGGATGACGTCGCCGGCCGCGAGCGCGCCGAAGGCGTCGTTGACGTCCTCCAGAGCGAGGCGCCGCGTGATCATGCCTTCCAGGTCGAGCCGGCCAGACCGCCACAATGACAGCAGTCGGGGGAAGTCACGCTTGATGTTGGCCGAGCCGTAGTAGGTGCCTTTCAAGCTCTTCTCGTTGTAGAAGAGGTCGAACGCCGAGAACTCGACCATGTCCTCGGCCCGGCCGACACCGACGACGACGGTGGTGCCGCCGCGGCGGGTCGCGTCGTAGGCCGCCTTGATCGTCTGCGACCGGCCGACGACCTCGAAGCCGACGTCGAACCCCGCACCGCCGGTCAGCTCGCGAACCGCGGTCGGCAGATCGTCGGGTGTGACGGCATGGGTCGCGCCGAACTGCTTGGCCCAGTCGAGCTTTCGGTCGACCGGGTCGACCGCAAGGATCGTCGACGCGCCGGCGATGCGCGCGCCCTGGATGACGCTGATCCCGACACCACCGCAGCCGAACACGACGACGCTGGAGCCCGGCTCGATCCGCGCGGCGTTGAACGCAGCCCCGACGCCGGTCATGACCCCGCAGCCGAGCAGAGAAGCGACGTCGTAGGGGATGTCCTTGTCGATCCGCACCGCGCCCTGCTCAAGGAGGATCAGCTCCTCGGCGAACGTGCCCGCGCCGGCCATGCCGAACATCGGCGTGCTGCCTTCCATCTGGAAGTGCGCGTCACTGAACGCGTTGATCATGTAAGCCATGCAGAGCTGCGGTTGGCCGTTGACGCAGTCGTGGCAGGCGCCGCACTGCGGTGACCAGCAGACGACGACGTGGTCGCCCTCGGCGAGCGACGTGACGCCGGCGCCGACCTCGACAACCTCACCGGCTCCTTCGTGGCCGAGCACGGCCGGCAGCGCGACCGGGATGGTGCCGTTCATCGCCGACAGGTCTGAGTGGCAGACGCCGGTCGCCTTGATGCGGATGCGCACTTTGCCGGCGCCGACCGGGGTTGTCGTGACGTCGTCACGGATGTCGAGCTTGTCGTCGCCGACGTTGTGCAGAACCGCTGCCTTCACTGACCGGCCTCTCTGAGGAAGAGCGCACGCTTGGGGCAGGAGTCGACCGCCTCGCGAACGCGGTCGACGAGCTCGGCCGGTGGCTCCGGCACGAGGATGTGCAGGACCTCGTCGTCGTCGAGGTCGAAGACCTCGGGAGCGATCCCCACGCAGACCGCGTTGGCCTCGCACTCGTCCGCATCGACGACGACTCGCAATTCGGCCACGCCAGGAAGTAGAACACGTTCCAGCGAGCCCGTTCAAGGCCGGGTGCAGGTTTTCTGACGGGTCGTCATATGTTGCTCGGGTGGTGCGCATGGAGCCGGTGGACGCCGAGCCCGACTGGATGCTGAAGCTGGGCATCGACGACGGCATCGCGACGCTCACACTCGACCGGCCGGACAAGCTCAACGCCTGGTCCTGGGAGGCCTCCCGGCAGCTGGGCAAGCGGGCCGACCAGCTGCGGTTCGACGATTCGGTGCGGGTCGTGCTGCTCCGCGCCGAAGGCCGGGCGTTCTGCGCCGGGGTCGACCTCGGCATGCCGGAAGACCGCGTCACCGGCCGGTCGCCGGCGGAAAAGGTGCGGAACTACTACGAGGGCATCCGCTGGGTGCACGAGCGTTTCCACGCGTTCGCGGACCTGCCTCAGCCGATCGTCGTCGCGGTGCACGGCTATTGCCTCGGTTTCGGCTTCGAGCTCGCGCTCATGGCCGACATTCGGGTCTGCGCCGACGACGCGGTGTTCGCGTTGCCCGAGGCGACGGTGGGTGTGTCCGTCGACGCCGGCGGCGACCTGCGGCTCGCGCGCGAGGTGGGCGCCGGGTGGGCGAAGCTGCTGGCGCTGACCGGGCGCCGCATCGACGCTGCGACCGCGGAGCGGTTGGGCATCGTGCAGCAGGTGGTGCCCCGCGAGAGTCTCGACGAGACGGCTTACGGCGTCGCCAGAGAGATCCGCGACAACGCGCCGCTCGCCGTACAGAGCATCAAGCGGACGATCAACGGCTTCGCCGACCGCGGCATGGCCGACGCGCTGCGGTTCGAGGCGATGAGTGCGTCGGTGGAGTTCGTGTCGGAGGACATGCCCAAGGGCTACGCCGCCAAAGCCGCGAAGCAGCCGGTCGAGTTCGAGGGCAAGTGAACCGGTGAACGCACTGCCCCCGCTGGGGACGCGGATGCTGCCGGCGGGCACCTACGAGGGCGCAACCGTGCTCGTCACCGGCGGAGGCACCGGGCTGGGCAAGGCGATCGCGGTCGAGTTCGGGCGGTTGGGTGCGTCGGTCGCCGTCGCGAGCCGGTCGCCGGAACATCGGGCCGCGGGTGTCGCCGCCGTCGAGGCGGTCGGGTCACGTTGCGTCGGTGTCGGGATGGACGTGCGCGACCCGGCGGCGATCGCCGCTGCGTTCGACCTGGTCGAGGATCAGCTCGGGCCGGTCGACGTGCTCGTCAACAACGCTGCGGCCAACTTCCCGGTCGCCGCCGCCGACCTGTCGCCGAACGGGTGGCGCGCGGTCGAGCAGATCGTGCTCGACGGCACGTTCTTCTGCTCGCAGGAGCTGCGCCGTCGGGCTGCCGCGCGAGGCAGCGAGGCCGTGATCGTCAACATCGCCGCGACCCAGGCGATGACCGGCGGGCCGGGCATGGCGCACTCGGCCGCGGCCAAGGCGGGAGTCGTGTCGCTGACGAAGACGCTCGCCGTCGAGTGGGCGCCGGACGGCATCCGCGTCAACGCGATCGCGCCAGGGCTTTTCCCGCACGACGACATGCCCGCCGCGATCCGCGCCGCACGCGACGAGTCGGTCGATGCGGCCCGACAGCCGGCCGGCCGGGTCGGCCAACCGCACGAGCTCGGCTGGGCGGCGACCTGGCTGTGCTCGCCTTACGCGTCGTTCGTGACCGGCCACGTGCTCGTGGTCGACGGCGGCAACTGGCTGCGCCGCGACTTCGCGATGCCGCCGTTCCGCCCGATCACCGACCAGCTGCCGCGGTGAGCGTCGGCAGCCCGGCAGCCCACCAGGCGCGGAAGCCGCCGGCGAGGTCGGTCGCCCGGTTGACACCCAGGTCCTGCAACGCCGCAGCCGCGAGGCTCGAGCTGTAGCCCTCGTTGCACACGACGATGACGTGCGCGTCGTACGACGCCTGCGGCAGCCGGGCCTCGCTCGCGGGGTCGAGCCGCCACTCCAGATGGATGCGCTCGACGACGAGTGCGCCGGGTAGCTCACCCTCGAGCTCGCGGTTGCTCCGCGGGCGGATGTCGACGAGCAGCGCCCCCAACTGCTGCGCCCTCGCCGCCTCGCGCGGGTCGAGCCGGCGGAGGCGGGAACGAGCCTGCGCGAGCACGTCGTCGATGCCGATCGGAGCGCGTGCGGGTGCGGTGGTCATGATGGCTCCAGCTGACGACGGACGACCTGGTCGACGGTCAGGGCACCGACGGCATCACGTCGGTAGTAGGTCATCTGTCGCAACGGCGGCGAGTAGGCGTGAATGCTGATCGCCGGTGTGCCGGCGGGGTTACGCACGTCGTGGACGACGCCAGGGTCCACGGTGCTGGTCGCGCCGGCGACGATCATCGCCCGGGTGAGCCCGGCACCGGGCTGGGGACGGACCTCTTCGAGCGCCCCTTCGACAACCGTGAACGCCGCTGCGGACCCACCATGGTCGTGCAGGTCGGTCGACTGGTCGGCGAGCCAGGTCAGCAACCACACGTCGAGGACGTGGTCGCCGTGCAGCCGGGTCCACCACCGCCCCTCCGCCCGGAACCGCAGGCGGGGCCGCCACAGCGCATCGTCGGCCGCGAGGCCGGTGACGACCGTCGTGAGGTCCTCGACGGCTAGTGCAAGGGGGGCAACGTCCAGCTCGAATGTCGCGACAGCGCTCTCCATGACACTAACTGCAGCAACTTACCCAACAAACTTTTAGAACTTGGCCTCGAGCTCGGCGAAGAACGCTGCCGCCAGGCGTTCGAACTGGTCCGCCGTCAGCGCGATCGGGTCGCCGGCCTGCAAACCGAGCACCGACTTCTCCGGGGTGTACTTGATGACGTTGTTGAGCTGGAGCTTGCCCCCGTGGTCCATCAACGAGGCGACGAGCAGCTCGACCTCGTTGAGCGGTGTGCCGTCCTTGCCCGAGACCATCCGCACGCGGTGGACGAAGCGGCGGTCGAGAGCGAGCAGTGCATCGTTGAAGAAGACCGACTCGAGTGCGGCCGGGGAACCGGCTGCAGAGAACCCCGCGACGGCCTGCGCCACGGCCTCCTTGGCGCTCGCCACCTCGTCAGCAGTGAAGTCCTTGCGACCGAGCACGTCATTCCTCCTGGGCCGAGCGGAGCAGCGAACGACGACGACGCTAGGCGATGAGCGGGCGGAGCGCTTCTCCGTTCGTGCTCAGCTGGTGGTGACGGTCACCGTGTCGCGGCCGCTGCGCAGCAGGGCGCCGGGCGTCGCGCCCGTCGCCACCCCGTCGCGGATCGTCTCGACGCCGTTGACGAGCACCCGCTTGATGCCGAGCGCCTGGGCCGTGAGACGAGGCGCACCGCCGGGCAGGTCGTTGACGAGGGAGGCGTCCTCGGACGCGATCTCGGCCGGGTCGAACACGACGATGTCGGCGTTGTAGCCCGCACGGAGATAGCCGCGGTCCTTCAGCCCGAACACGTCGGCCTGGTCACCGGTGATGAGCTGCACGGCGCGCTCGAGCGAGACCAGCTTGCGGCCGCGGACCATGTCGCCGATGAAACGGGTCGGGAACGGCGCCCCTGCCATCCGGTCGAGATGTGCCCCGGCGTCGGACCCGCCGAGCATGATGTCGTCCTCCCGCCAGGCCTGCTCGCGCAGCGTCCACGTGTCCGGGTCGCTGTCGGTCGGCATGGGCCAGAGGATGGTCTTGAGCTCGTCGTTGATGCAGATCTCGACAAGGGCGTCGAACGGATCGAGGCCGCGCTCCGCCGCGATGTCCTTCACCGGGCGGCCCTTCAGACCGTCGTTGGCGGCGCTGTAGGTGTCACCGATGACGTAGCGACCGAAGTTGCCGAGCCGGCGGAAGACACCGGCCTCCTTGCTGTTCGCCCGCTCGACCAGGTGT
>JAVEEH010000211.1 GCA_030840545.1 Frankiaceae bacterium
GATCGCCGACGGCCGCACGCTGGATGTGCAGGTCGACGACCGGCTCGGGGAGTGGCGGTACGGCGACTGGACCGGCCGGCCGCTCAAGGAGCTGGCGAAGGATCCGCTGTGGAAGGTCGTCCAGAACCACCCCTCGGCGGTCACCTTCCCGGGGGATGGAGGGGAGCCACTGCGCGAGACGCAGAACCGGGCCGTTGCCGCCGTACGCGACTGGAACGCCCGGCTCGGACCGGACGCCACCTGGCTCGCCTGCTCCCACGGTGACGTGATCAAGGCGATCGTCGCCGACGCGCTCGGGCTGCACCTGGACCTCTTCCAGCGGATCCAGGTCGACCCGTGCTCAGTGACCGTCATCCGCTATACGTCACTGCGCCCCTTCATCCTGCGGATGAACGACACCGGCGGCGGGGTGGCCGACTTGGTGCCGCCGAAGCGCCGCAGCCGACGCCGTTCGTCCGACGCTCCGGTCGGCGGCGGGGCCGGAGCCGCATAGTCTGGGGTCGTGGCCGGCCAGCTGTTCGAGTTCGAGGCACCGGACCGGTTTGTCGCAGGGACGGTCGGACAACCGGGCGAGCGCATCTTCTATCTGCAGGCCACCGCAGGTCCGCGGGTCGTGTCGGTCGCGCTCGAGAAGATCCAGGTCGCGGCGCTCGCGGAAAAGCTGGACGAGCTCCTCGACGAGGTACGACGACGCCACGGCGCCGACTCCGTCATCCCGGCGGTGACCCCGCCGGAGCTCGAGGACGTCGCACCGCTCGGCACCCCCATCGAGGAGGAGTTCCGGGCCGGGACATTGGCGCTGGCCTGGGACGAGGACAGCTCGACCGTGATCATCGAAGCGCAGTCCGCCGAGGCCGCCGACGAAGCCGCCGATGGCGTCGACGAGCCCGAGCTGGCCGGCACCGAGTTCACCGGCGACCTGCTGCGGGTTCGGCTGGAGCCCGGCGCCGCCCGGTCGTTCGCCAAGCGGGCCCTTCGCGTCGTCGCGGCGGGTCGGCCTCCGTGCCCGCTGTGCGGCAACCCGCTCGACCCGCAGGGCCATGTGTGCCCGCGCCAGAACGGCCATCGCGGGCCACACTGACACCGTGAGTGAACCGGCCGTCATCGACCTCCCGGATGCGCTGCGACTGCTGCGCGACGGCGAGCTCAGCGTCGAGGGCCGCCTCTATGACGCGTCCAACGCGACGCTCTACTGCATGGTTTCACTCGACGGTGTGACGGCGGCCTGCGTGCACAAGCCCATCGTGGGTGAGCGTCCCCTGTGGGACTTCCCGGATGGCACCTTGGCCTACCGCGAGCAGGCGGCCTACGAGGTCTCGTCTGCGCTCGGCTGGCAGATCGTGCCGCCGACGGTGCTGCGCGACGGCCCGTTCGGTGTCGGCATGTGTCAGCTCTGGATCGACATCGACGAGAACGTCGACCTCGCCGTACTCGCGCGAAGTGACCATCCGCAGCTGCGTCGGATGGCGGTCTTCGACGCTGTCGTCAACAACGCGGATCGCAAGGGCGGGCATCTGCTCCCGACACACGACGGGCATGTCTTCGGCGTCGACCACGGTGTCTGCTTCTCCCCGGACGACAAGCTGCGCACGCTGCTGTGGCGGTGGCGAGGCAAGGCGCTCAACGACGAAGCCGTCACTGCGCTGTCCGAGCTGCGCGCGCAGCTCGAGGGTGACCTCGGCGCGACGCTGCGCGCGTTGCTCGCTCCCGAGGAGGTCGCTGCCACGATCCTGCGGGTCGACCGGCTGCTGACGACGTCTCGGCATCCGCTGCCGAGCGACGACTGGCCGCCGGTGCCGTGGCCGCCCTTCTGACCGCCACCGCCACCGCCACCACTTCGGAGGGCCACCGACCACGACACGCCGCAAAACGGGCCCAAGTGTGGTCGGCAGCCCTCCGAAGTGCGGATGAGGGAGTCAGCCCAGCAGGCGCTTCTGGACCTTTCCCATGGCGTTGCGGGGAAGGGCGTCGACGAAGCGAATGTCGCGCGGGCGTTTGTGCGGCGCGAGGTCACGGGCCACGTGGTCGACCAGGGTCTGTGCCGGCACGCTCTCGTGCACGACGACCCAGGCGACGATGCGTTGACCCAGGTCGTCGTCCGGCTCACCCGTGACCGCTGCCTCGGCGACGGCTGGGTGTGCGAGCAGCGCATCTTCGACCTCGCCGGCTCCGACCTTGTAGCCGCCGGTCTTGATCAGGTCGGTGGCGAGTCGGCCCAGCAGCCGCAGCCCGCCATCGGCGTGCACGACGCCGAGATCACCGGTGCGCAGCCAACCCTCGGCCGTCATCGTCGCGGCGGTCGCGTCCGGCTGGTTGCGATAGCCGCTGAACAGGGTGGGGCCGGCCACCAGCACCTCGCCCATCCCGCTGTCGTCCGGTTGGTCGATGCGCAGTCGCACATCGGTGAGAGGGCGACCGACATGACCGGCGGAGCGCGCTTCGTCGGGTCGAGCAGCTGTGACGATGAGTGACTCGGTGAGCCCGTAGCGCTCGACCAGCCGGTGGCCGCTGGCATTGCGGACTCGATCGAACACCGGCGCGGGCAGAGCGGCCGATCCGGAGACCAGCAGTCGTGCCGGTGCCATCGCCGACAGGTCAGCGTCCTCCAGCCGCGACCACATCGTCGGTACGGCGAAGTAGATGCTCGCACCGGGCACCGGACCGAAGCGCGGCGTGACAACGAGTCGTGACCCATGACGCAGCGCGCCGAGGCAGCCCAGCACCAAGCCGTGCACGTGGAACAGCGGCAGCGCATGCGCCAGCACGTCGTCCGCTGTCCACGACCACGCCGCGGCAAGACCGTCCAGACAAGCGCAGACCGCACGCTCGGACAGGACGACCCCTTTCGGCGCGCCGGTCGTTCCCGACGTATAGATCAGCAACGCCGGCGCATCGTCCGGCACGGCCCGACCGGGCAGCTGCGCGCGTTCGTCCAGATCGACGTCGGTGGAGGTCAGCACCAGGTCCGGTGACGCGTCGGTGAGCAGGCGGGCCCGCTCGGTCGCGCCGGACTGCGGGTTGACCGGCACCGCGCAACCACCGGCCATCAGCACACCCGCGACGGCAACGACAGCTTGCATGGTCGAGTCCGCGACCACCGCTACCCGGGAGAGCCCGGCGACGCGCTGAGCGACTGCACCCACAGCGCCGGCGAGCGCGTCGGCGGACAACCGGACCGAACCGACCGTCACGTCGGCGGCGCCGGACCGCAATGCCGTCAGCATCGCGTCACACTAGGCTCGGCGCGTGGAGTCCTGGCCGGCACCCGGCGTGCCGCAGCTTGCGTCCGCCGGGCTGGGCGACGGGCGGCTGCCCCAGGTCCACGACACGGCCAGCGGCTCCCTGGTCGGGATCGGCGCCGACGCCGACGCGGTCAGCATGTATGTGTGTGGCATCACGCCCTACGACGCCACACACCTCGGACATGCCGCGACCTATCTGCTCTTCGACATCCTCCAGCGGGTCTGCCGGGACGCCGGCAAGACCGTGCACTACGTGCAGAACGTCACGGACGTGGACGACCCGCTCTTCGAGCGCGCGAACGCCACCGGCGACGACTGGGCAGCGCTCGCCGAGCGCGAGACGCAGCTCTTCCGCGAAGACATGGCTGCGCTGCGCGTCCTGCCGCCGGAGCAGTACATCGGCGCGGTCGAGGCCATCCCGGACATCGTCGAGATCGTCACCGCGCTCCGCGACCGCGGCGCCGCCTACGACCTCGACGGCGACACCTACTTCTCGGTGACGTCTGCGGATCACTTCGGCGACGTGAGCCACCTGCCGGTCGCGGAGATGGTCCGGCTGTCCGGCGAACGAGGCGGAGACCCGCAGCGGCCGGGGAAGAAGGACCCGCTCGACTGCCTCCTCTGGCAGGCTGCCCGGCCGGGGGAGCCGGCCTGGGACTCGCCCGCCGGCGCGGGCCGTCCCGGCTGGCACGTCGAGTGCGCGGCGATCGCGCTTCGCCATCTCGGAC
>JAVEEH010000216.1 GCA_030840545.1 Frankiaceae bacterium
GCGACGGCGGTGATCAGGGCCGCGGCCGCGGCCGCCGCCCCCAGGCCGGCCGCAGTGGGGTGGGAACGCCAGCTGCGCCGTCGGGACTCCATCGGTACGACGGTGCCCGTCGCGGCGGCGCCGGCCAACGCGGCGTCGATGCGGTCGGCGACGGCCGCGGGCATCGGCATCGGCTCGACGGCGAGGGCGGCCAGCTGCGTGCGGGTGGTGCGCAGCTGCGCCTGGCGTTCCCGGCACTGCGCGCAGGTCGCCAGGTGGGCCTGGTGCGCGGCGGCGTCGTCGGCGGGCAGCAGCCCTTCCTCGAGGTCGGCAAGCGTCTCGAGGTCGAGGTGCCCGGTCGGTGCACCCAGTGGGGGCTCCTGGGTCACGGAGGCTCCTCACTGCTCGGGGCGGACTGCTCGGGTGGTGGAAGGGAACTGTCGCTGGTTTGGACGCGCCCGCCGTTGCCGGGGTTCCGGTCGTCGAGGTGGTGGAGCGTTTCGGCGAGCCGGGCGCGGCCGCGGGAGCAGCGGGACTTTACGGTGCCCACGGGCACCTGGAGCATGTCGGCGACGTCGGCGACCGGGTAGCCCTCGATGTCGACGAGCACGATCGCAGCGGCCTGCTCGATCGGGAGCCCCCGGAGCGCGGCGAGCACCTCGCCCGCGGTCTCGCGAGCGCCGAGCGTGTCGGGCGCGGGGCGCGCCTCGGCGGCGGTCTCGTCCAGCGGAACCGTCGGCCGCGATGTGCGTCGACGAGCCAGGTCCAGGCAGGCGTTCACGACGATGCGGTGCAACCAGGTGGTCACCGCTGCCTCGCCACGGAAGCCGCCTGCCGCGCGATAAGCCGAGAGCAGTGCGTCCTGTAGTGCGTCCGCAGCATCGTCGGGGTTGCCCAGCGTGCGCAACGCCACCCGCCAGAGCCGGTCGCGGTGCCGGCGTACGAGCTCGGCGAAGGCGTCGCGGTCGCCGGCGGCGTGGCGGGATAGCAGCTCACGGTCGTCCGGGCCGGAGGTGAACTCGCTCATGCTCCCCTCACGGCCGGCGGGCGGGCTCGGGCGGCGGCGCCCACGCGAGGGCAGGGTAGCCCGCGGGTGAGGTCAACCGAGGAGTGCGACCTCGGCCACGCCGATGCGATAACCCGCGCCGTCGCGCGGCACGCTGGTGAACCAGATCAGCCAGTAGCGCGCGGTCTCGGGGGCGCTGAGGTCGATCCGCGTTCGGGCCGGCGCGGCTGCCCGGGCGCGGATCAGCCGCAGATCGCTGGCCTGCTGTGGTGGTCGGTCGCCGGCGCGGATCTCCACGTCGGCTCCGGGCGCGGTCAGTGCGAGCTCGGCGACCCGGACGGACACCGGGCGGCCGAGGTCGATCAGCAGACCGACACCGGACTTGAGCCCACCGAAGTGCGGGTCGGCGCGGTAGCTGTCGGTCGACCAGGAGGTCGTCGGGTCGCGGTCGACCGCCAGGCCGACGGCCCCGTCGTTCTCCTCGCCGTCGCCCTCCGGGTCGAAGCTCGAGATCGCCGGCGGACGATGCCAGACCAGGACGGCGTCGCCCGATCCGGGTGCGGAGGCGCGCGCCGGTGGCAGCGCGGCGTGCGGCTGACGGGCGGTGGTCGGCACTCGTCCCAGGTCGCTGCCCAGGGCCCAACCGGTCAGGCCGATGGCGAGCACGACCAGCGGGGGGACGACGCGCCAGGCCCATCGCTGCCATCCGCTGGGCCGCGAGGGTGGCGGCGGTTGGACCGGCGCGTCCAACGCCTCCGTCGGCAAGGTTGCCAGCGCCCGAGCCAGTGCGCGGGCGTCGGCGTAGTCGCCGGTCAGGGCTCGATGCGTGACGTCGTCGAGGTCCCGGCTGATCCCGGCGCGCACCGACCGCGGGCGCGCCTGCCGGGCCACTCTGGGGTCGACGGCGGGCAGGCCCGTCCAGCCATCGAGCGGCCATCGGCCGGTCAGCGCAGCGAAGAGCAGCGCGCCGAGTCCGGTGACGTCATCGCTGCCGTCGTCGCCGTGCAACGCGGCCGCGACGCCGAGTCCGGTGATCCTGGGCAGCGCTCCCGGGGCGAGCAGGACCTGGTCGGGATGCAGCCGCCCATGCGTGAGGCCGTCGCGTTCGGCGACGGCGAGCGCCTCGGCGCACTGCCGCACCACCTCGGTCGCGACGCTCGGCCGCAACGGCTCGCCGCGCACGACGGCGGCCAGTGACGGGGCCTCGACCCACTCGGTGGCGATCCACGTCGTCGAGCCCTCGGCGAGGACGAGGGTGCCGACGTCGAGGACCCGGGCAAACCGGGCGTCGCCGACCTGGCTCGCGGCAGTGGCCGCATCGACGAGCCGTTTGCGTGAGGTCCTGTTCAGACCGGTCACGAGGAGCACCGCGACCCGCCGATCCAAGGACGCGTCCATCGCCCGCCAGAGCACGGCATGGGTGGTGCCGCCGGGGCTCTGTTCAGCGCGGATCTGGTCGAGGTGGTAGCGCTCGTCGAGGACGAGTCCGGGGGCGGCGGCAGGGGCGGGCGCGTCGCCGGCCTTCACTCCCACCCGTTCATGCTAGGCCGGGGCGTCGCGCGGCGCGGCGGTGTCAGCCGGTCGTGGAGTAGGGCCGCGTCGCGCCGATGTAGCCGGAGAGGTAGACCGGCTGGATCTTGACGACGTCGCCGGTGTGCGGCGCTGCGATCATCATGCCGGCACCGAGGTACATCGCCACGTGGTGAATCGTGGCCGGGTTGCTGAGATCGGTTGCCCAGAAGAGCAGATCGCCGGGCTCGAGGGAGTCGAGCGTGACGTGCGGACCGCTGCCCCACTGGTCGGCGGCGACCCGGGGGAGCGAGATGCCGACGTGGGCGTAGGACCACTGGGTCAGGCCGCTGCAGTCGAAGGTCGAGGGCCCGGTGGCACCCCAGACGTAGGCGTCCCCGAGCCGGCTCTTGGCGGCCGAGATCGCGCCGGCCGCGACAGCGTTGGGCGGCGCGGTGCCGGTCGAGAACGAGCCGGTTGCGAACGACCCGCCAGCGGACGCGAGAGCGTCGCGGAACG
>JAVEEH010000263.1 GCA_030840545.1 Frankiaceae bacterium
CTTCGGTCCACGCGATCGCGCGCTCCTCATAGACCACCCAGAAGCCGGCGCGGTTCACCGCCATCGTCAGATCGGTGTCCTCGGCGAGCGTGTCCGTGCTGACGCCGCCCACCGCGGTGAGCACGGAACGGCGGAACGCGCCAATCGCACCCGGTACGGTCGGCATGCAGCCGACGAGGTCATACATCCGACGGTCGAGGTTGAAGCCGATCACATATTCCAGGTGTTGCCATCGACCTAGCAGGCTGCGTCGGTTGCCCACCTTCGTGTTGCCGCTGACGGCGCCGACGCGCGGATCCTGCAAAGGCTGGACGAGCGCACGGACGGTGTCGGGCTGAAAGACGGTGTCGCCGTCGACCATCACGAGCACGTTGAAGCTGGCAGCAGCGATCCCCGTGTTGAGGGCAACCGCCTTGCCCTGGTTCGGCTGCCGGACCACGCGCACTCGACGCAACCGCAGCGACTCGACCAGCTCGGCGGTGCCGTCGGTCGAGCCGTCGTCCACCACGATGATCTGCAGCCGTGGATAGTCGCTTGCGGCCAGAGACCGGACAGCCGCTTCGATGCCCACCGCCTCGTTGAAGGCCGGGACGATCACGCTGACCGGCGGCAGATGCTCGGCCGAGCCGAGCCGACGCCATGCTCGGCGTGAGTGGTGCCGGGCAAACACCATGAGCACGAGCGTCCGCACGAACGCCAGGAGCCCGAGCGGGACCAGCAGCCATGTCACCAGCTGGGCGAACCAGATGCTCAGCGTCAACGTCCACAGGAACGCCACGCCCTGCAACCGCGCGACGTGACTCGCCCGCTGGTCCGCCGCCTGGGCTGCCAGGCCCATTCCCCCGGTGACCGTCGTGAAGTGATAGCCGCGTGCCTTGAGCGCATCGATCAGGTGCGGCAACGCCTCCACCGTCTGCGCGCGGTCGCCGCCGCCGTCGTGCATGAGGATCACTGCGCCTGCGTCGCCCGCGGGCAGCGAGTTGGCGACGATCGGGATCCACCCGGGACGCCGCCAGTCCTCGCTGTCACGGTCGGCGAGAGCGACGAGATAACCCCGGTCGGTGGCTCGCCGGATCACGCCGAGGTCGGCGGCAGTCAACGCGTCAGGTGTCGACGAGTACGGCGGCCGCATCAACACACTCGACCGGCCGAAAGCGCCGGCCATCGAGAGCTGGCTGAGGGACAGCTCGAGGTTCTGCCGCCAGACGGGTGCTCCTGTCAGCGCGACGTGCGTGAAGGTGTGCACCCCGACCTCGTGCCCTTCGGCGTACTCACGTCGGACCAGCGCGGGATCGGCATGGATCCGCGCACCGACGTCGAAGAACGTCGCCGGCACGCGCTCCCGCGACAACACCGCGAGGATCTGCGGCGTCCAGCGCGGGTCAGGTCCGTCGTCGAAGGTCAGCGCGACGGTCTTCGCCGGGAGACCGCGCGACTGCAAGCGTCCCGCGGAACGGAAGTAGACCGAGCCGGTGCCGATCGCAGCAGCTGCGGCGTCGGTCGGGGGGGAGGTGGCGGAGTGACCGACCTGGTGCCGATCGAAGCCTTGCAGCAACAGTGCGAGGGCCATGGCGATCGCGATGACCGTCAGCAGCAGCCAATGACCGGCGGGCGCCCAGCGTCGCCGGGTCGGAGTCGCGTTACTCACGGTTTCGGTCGCCGACGCGGTGTGTGAGTCGGGTGCGCCGTCGGCTTGCCAGTTCCCCGAGGCGTGGGATGCGCAGTCGGGGAGCCTGTCCGTTTGGGTGTCGGCGAGGGCGAACCGGTGCCGTGCGCGATGGCCGACTGCGTCACCCGGGGTGTGGGGTGTGCGGTCACGGTTGGAGTCGGCGACTGCCCCGGGGCGAACGGCGACGTTCCGAAAGGGCCAGGCGACTGCGGTCCGGTGCCCGGGCCGGTCGAACGGCGACCGCGCGGCCCGAGCAGCTGCCCGGCCGGCTTGCCAGGGTCGGCACCGCCGGCGATCGTCGGGGCCGAGGCGTTCGGCAGCAGCGATCCCAGGCCTGGGACCCGCAGCGAGAGGATGCCCGGCGACGCGATGAGGCTGATGCCGACCAGGGTGACGTAGAGCCCGGTCAGGATGGCGGCAGTCACGCCGGCGAGGCGAACGACACGTCGGCGGCGTCCGGTCTCGTCGATGAAGACCGGCCCTGGGGCAGCATCAGTCATGTCATCTGTGACACCGACGTCCAGCGCTCAGGCGTTACACCCTCGACTGCCGGTTCCGGCAGAATCGTGGTCTTTGGCCGCATTTGGATCCTGCTGGGGCCGACGACGAGTCGGGTGAACTTCGGTTGCGCTGCCGGTCTGCCGATGCCCTGAAGTGTCCACCTGAGGGACGCTTGGTTTGGGCAGGACGATCGTGTAGCGATTGTCGCCCCGTGCAGGCTCGACGCCGCCTCTTGCCACATCCATGAGGAGCGTCATGTCGCCAGCTCGCGCCAAGCGCCACGCTGCTGCTCGCCGCCGGGCATCCGGCGCACGATGAAGCGTTCGGGCCGGGTCGGTCTGGGTCTTGCCGCGTTGCTGCTGGTGACCTGTGCCATAGCGGTGTTGGGCAGCCGAAGCCTCAACGTCGCCGTGAACAACAGTGGGCGGGCGAGCACCGCGGCGGAGCTCTATCAGGATGCGCGTTACTACGCGGAGGTCGAGGACGCCGAGCTCACCTCCTACCGCATCGACCTTGTGGCCGAGGACCGGACAGTTCACGACCAGGCTGCGGACGCCCTCCGACGAACACTGCTGGCGATCGCGGGGGACGAATCCCACACCAGAGCAGACGCACAGTCGGTCAAGACTCTGCTAGCGGTCCACGACCGCTACCAGGATCTGTCCTACCGGTTGTTCCAGCTCGTCGACCAAGGCCGCACGACCGCGGCGAACTCCCTGGCGCGCGTGCAGATCGCGCCACTGCTGGACGGCCTCATCGCCGACCTGCAGCGGCTGGAGGAACGCCACCACCTGACTGCCGTCACCGAGCTGCGGCTGGCGAACCGTGGCGGTGCCCTGCTCCAGGTCGGCACCCCGCTGATCATGGGGCTGACGTTGCTGTTGCTGGCCGCCTTCGCGCTCGTGACGCGAAACTATCGACGCACTGTCGAACGCCAGGCGCTCAACGACGCGCTGACCGACCTGCCCAACCGCCGGCTCTTCGCCGACCGGGTGGCCCACGCACTGTCAGCGGCGCAGCGCACCGACGACGAGCCCGTCGTCATGCTGCTCGACCTCGATCGCTTCAAGGAGGTCAACGACACCCTCGGACATCATTACGGCGACCAGCTGCTGATCGAGCTGGCCGGCCGGCTGACGCGATTGCTGCGACCGACCGACACGGTCGCCCGCCTCGGCGGTGACGAGTTCGCGCTCCTGCTGCCTGACGGTGGTCGCGACGCCGGGACCGAGGTCGCGGGCCGCATCCTCGCCAGCCTCGAAAAGCCCTTCACCCTCGCCGGAATCTCCCTCGGCATCGAGGCGAGCATCGGAATCGCCACGGCCGACCGACTGGCGGAGAGCACCGACGCGACCGACAGCGACACCGGCCGCATGCCGGATCTGCTCCAACAGGCGGACACCGCGATGTACGTCGCCAAACGCGAGCGCTGCGGCTTCCAGCACTACACCCCCGGCGAGGATCTCGAGGCCCCGGCCCACCTGACGCTGCTCGGGGAGCTGCGCCAGGCCTTCGACCGCGACGAGCTCGTCGTGCACTACCAGCCGAAGATCGCCGTCGACACCGGCGACCTGCTCGGCGTCGAGGCGTTGGTCCGCTGGCAGCACCCGACCCGGGGCCTCCTCGCGCCGGCCGAGTTCATCGACCTCGCCGAGGGCACCACGCTGATCCACCGGCTCACCACGGTCGTGCTCGACAAGGCGTTGCAGCTCAGCCGCGGATGGCTGGACCGTGGCACCCGACTTCCCGTAGCCGTCAACGTCAGCGCCCGAACACTGCTGGACTCGTCGTTCCCCGCAACGGTCGGGACGCGGCTCGAGGCCGCCGGCGTCGAGCCCAGTCTGCTCTGCCTCGAGCTCACCGAAGGCACGATCATGGCCGACCCGGCCCGAGCGCTGGCGATCCTCGGGCAGCTGCACGACATGGGTGTGCGGTTGTCGGTCGACGACTTCGGCACCGGTTACTCCTCGATGGCCTATCTCAAGATCCTGCCGGTGGACGAGCTGAAGGTCGACCGCACTTTCGTCCGCGACATGACGACCGATCCTGCCGACACCGTGCTGGTCCAGAGCGCGATCGATCTCGGCCACAACCTCGGGCTGTCGGTTGTCGCCGAAGGAGTCGAAGACCAGGCCACGCTGACCGCACTCACTGAAGTGGGTGCAGACGTCGTACAGGGCTTCTATCTGGGCCGGCCCATGACAGCCGAGCTGCTGAACACCTGGATCGTCGATCGGCTGACCCACGCAAATGCGGAGTAGGCTCCGCGCTGCTGGTGTCTCGGGTTGTTCGACGTAGATCCGCGATCAGCGAATCGGAGGTCGGCCCCTTGGCGCAGCTCAGGCCGAACAGGCAGGCAGACCCTGCACTCGACCGACTGCTCGACGCACTCGTTTCGGGCCGGAGTGCCATGACCCGCGAGTTGCGCTTGATCCCGCCGCAGGCCAGGCGACAGATGTTCGTCCGGCGCGAGTTGCTGCATTCGCTCGAAGCTTACGTCGCAGCGCTCACGAGCCGCCATCTTCCGGTCCCGCCTCGACTGCGCGACGAGCTCTCGCTGCAACGCGCACTCGTCCCCCGCGCTCGGCTGATCCGGCGCGGCAGCCGCAAGGCCTAGGAACAATGGCTTTTTCGCGGAAACGCGCGCATGCTGAGGTGTCGACGGTCTAGACCGCTGCTGTGATCGACGCCCATCATGATGAAGGGTCGTCAATGTTCACCGCAGGTGCACATCCAGCTCTGACGTCCTTTCTGGCCGCGCCGGTCAACCTCGATCGTCCTGGCCACTACCTGCACTGGGGCGTGATCCAGCTTTCCGTCGCGAATCTCGTGGTCATCGCTGTGATGCTCGCCCTGTTCGCCCTCGCCGTCCTGCTCCCGTTTCCCGGGGGACGTGGTCGGCGATGACCATCTCGGCGCGGCCACCGACCTGGACCGGTCGGCTGCGTGGCCGGGCTGTGCACGCCTTTCCGTCGGACACGCTGCTGCCAGAGCGGCAACCGGTCTATGTGGCCTCGTGGATCTATGTCTTCGGCGTGCTGACGCTCGCCGCATTTCTGGTCGTGCTCGGTTCCGGCGTCGTCCTCGCGGTCGCGGGGCCGCAGTGGTGGCATCGGTCCAGCGCCGGTCACTTCGTCAACAGCCTGCACCTGTGGAGTGTCGAGCTGTTCATGGCGTTCATGGTCGTCCACCTGTGGGGGAAGTTCTGGATGGCTGCGTGGCGGGGTCGTCGAGCGATGACCTGGGTCACCGGCGCGGTGTGCTTCCTCGGATCCATCGGCACCGCGTTCACCGGCTATCTCGTCCAGTCCAACTTCGACTCCCAGCAGATCAGCACGCAGGCCAAGGACGGCCTGAACTCTGTCGGCATCGGGGCCTTCTTCAACGTGCTCAACTTCGGTCAGATGCTGATGTGGCACATCGTTCTGCTGCCACTCGCTGTCGGCATCGTCGTCGTCGTGCACGTGTTGCAGGTGCGACGCCGCGGTGTGGTCCCGCCGTTCGACGTGCTCCCCGTCGACCAGCCGCCTGAGCGGATCCAGCTATGACGATGCTGCGGACCCCTCCGGCGCCGACCGCGCCACAGCACGACGACGGCAAATGGCACGGGCGGACCCGCGAATATGACCTCGTCAAAGAGTTCGTCATCGCACTCGTCGTCGTCGCGCTGCTGACGACCGCGCTTGCCGCGATCTTCTCCTCGCCGGACATCAAGCAGGTGACGTTGGCGACCTGGAGTCGGTCGGCTCCGGACGACTTCGTCGCAACCGCCGCGACCGAGCTCGACGGGACCAGCGGCACGGCGAGCTATGGCGCTCCCTACACGCACACCGCCGGTGCCGCGCAGAAGCTCGGACCCGTCTCGCTGCAACACCTCGCGGGTGTCACCCAGCCGGTCGACACGGTCAACGACTTCGTCGTCAACCCGCTCGACAGCATCCCCGCCGACCCCACACTCGGCATCGCGCTCGGCGCGTGGCACGCGGCCACTGCGGCCCAGCAGCAGACCTGGGCCACCGACTACGACACTGCACTGGCCAAGGCGCCGACCACGCGACCCACCGACAGCACATTCGGGCCTGTCCCGACGATGCTCGACCGGTTGCTTCACCTGGCCCAAGCCGGCGGTCTCGACGGCGCGCTGCTGCTGCAAGGCCAGTTCTTCCAGACCGACTACACGAAGTCGCTGTTGTTCATCGCCGATGGCACGTTCCTCGCGGACAAGGCGGCCGGCGAGCACCTCGCGGGCGACCAGTGGGGAATGATGAACGAGACCGGCGGCTATCCCGGCCAGGCCTGGCTGTGGCTCTACACGTTCTGGTATCAGGTGCCGCCGTTCTCGACGTCCGACAACGCCGATGCTCTCGTCTGGGGAGTGATGGCCCTGCTCAGCCTCGGCCTCGTCTGCATCCCGTTCATCCCGGGCATCCGTTCGATCCCGCGCTGGATACCTGTGCACCGACTGATCTGGCGGAACTACTACCGGCAGGACAACCGGCCCGGCGGGATGTAGAGGTGCCAGCCTCGCTGCGCCGGCTCGACCGGCGGCGCCTGCTCGCACCAGCTCAGCAGTGGTGAGCCCTTCGGTAGGCGAAACCGGAACACTCCGATCACCGTGTCGTCGGCAAGCTCGCGGGAGAGGTCGCTCGACGGGCTCAACGGTTTGTCCACGAGCGTCGAGCTGATCGCCTCGCACCCCGCGGCGAAAGCGAGCACGGCTTGTCTCGGGCCGATGACCGCGCACTTCGCCGGGCCGTCAAGCCGGTGCACGTCGGTGGCGAGCGCGGTGAACACCATCCGCCCCTGCCTCGCGTCGCGGGCGATCACATGTGCCACCGCGACCTGACTGATCGTCTGGATCGCGAGACCCAGCAACACCGCCGCCGTTGCGATCGGCACCGGCACCGACCAGCGGCTCAGACCGCGCAGCACCTCGCGGAGGCCGGTGGCCGCCGGCAGCGCCAGCAACGCGTAGGTCGGCAGCAAGAACCGGGGCGCACCGTAGGGGATCGTGAAGATGTACTCAGCCAGCAGCAGCGCACCACACACGGTGGCCATCAGCGTTGCACGGCGTTCGACCGTGCCGCGAGCCCGGACAGTGCCGATGACCACGAGCACCGCACCGACGACCCACCACACCAGCCCGAGCGGATGGAAGGCGTGACTCGGTCCGCACGGCCGGCACAGCAACGGACCGACAACGGACCGCGCTTGGACGCCGAGCGAGAACGTCAGGCCGCCCTGCTCGTTGAGGCTGGCCAGGTGCAGGCGGTGCAACGGGCCGCCGAAGCGCACGAATGCCTCGACCATCCACGGCACCCAGCCGATCAACAAGCCGGCGCCGAGCGCGACCCACGTGGCGGCATGGCGGCGGAGGATGGAGAAGGCAGCGACGGCGGCAAGGCCCACCGCCACGACCGACCCGTCACTGGGACGGACGAGACACGTCCAGCCCAGGCAGAGCGCCACCCCGATGAAGTTCCTCTTCGACGGCGTCGCCAAGGCCCGCGCCAGGAACCCGACGGCGCCGACCGCACCCACCGCGACCCAGTAGTTGGGCATCACCGCCTGTCCGTAGAACAGCGTCGCCCACAGGAAGGCGAACATCGTCGCCGCGACCGGCACCCGCACCCCGGGCAGGACGCGCAGCCACACCCAGAACGCGCCGAACAGCGCCAGCGCGGAGAGCAGGATCAGCCAGAGCCGCAACACCGTCAACGAGAATCCGGCGAGCGCAAGCGGCGCGACCACCAGCGTGATGCCGCGGGCGCGCGGAGCGCTGAAGTCCATGGGTGGACCGTGGTGGATGACCTGGCTGGTGTAGATGGTCTCGTCCCAGCCCAAGAAGACATGCACTCCGAGCAGCGTCAGCTGGACGACGGCGTAGGCCAGGGCCACGATGGCGAGCAGCACCCGCGGGTCGCGCAGCAGCTGGGCACGCCGGGGCTCGCGAAGGCCGCGCGGTGGCGCCATCGCGCTCATGCCGCAAGCATGAGCGCGCGAAGATGAAAACAACCTGAGTGCCGGTCGGGGTCAGCCGCCCAGCAGGTCGGTCAGCGTCGCCGACGCCGTGTCCCAGGACCAGCGTGTCGTCGCCCAGTCGCGGCCCTTCGCGCCCATCGCCGCGGCCGCGGCAGGGTCGCCCAGCAGGGTGACCAGTCGCTGGGCAACCCCGTCGACCGAACGCCCGTCCACGACCCAGCCGGTCTCCCCGTCCAGCACCGTCTCCGGCGCACCGCCGCTGTCCCCCGCCACCACCGGCAACCCGCACGCGGCCGCTTCGAGGAACACGATGCCGAGCCCCTCGACGTCGACCCCGCCCAACCGGGTGCGGCACGGCATCGCAAAGACGTCACCGGCGCCGTAGTAGGACGGCAGCTCCGGCCACGGC
>JAVEEH010000279.1 GCA_030840545.1 Frankiaceae bacterium
AGCGGTCGGCAGCACCCCTGCTCCGGGCGCGACCGCCAGGCCGATGCCCACGGCGATGAGGGCCAGCGACCGGCGTGTCCGCAAACGCCTCACACCCTCACAACGTCCCGGTCCGGCGCAGCGCTGACACGCTGGGCGACGTCTTCGGAGCACCCATCTTGAGACAGCAACATCGCGATACGGAATGCGACCGCGGCCATCGCGGCCGCGACGATGCCGTCGAGCCAGAAGTGGTTGCCGGTGACAACAACAACCACGGACGTGAGGACGGCGTGCGTGATCGTCACGACTCGAGCAGCCGTGGATCGGGTCGCCCATGCGGCGACGGCAAACAGCACCGCCCAGCCGACATGGATCGACGGCATCGCCGAGAGGTGGTCGGACAGGCCGGGCGTGTCGCCATAGACCGACTGTCCGAGCACCGCGGCCGTGTCGACGAGATGGGTCTGGGCGAGGAGCCGCGGCGGGGCGGTCGACACGAGGTGCATCAGCAGGCAGCAGCCGGTGAACAGCACCAACGCCGTCCGCGTAACGACGTAGTGCGCTCGATGCCGCAGCCAGAGCCAGGCCAGCGCGAAGTCAACGGACAACCAGTGGGCGTAGGCGTAGTAGTAGTTCGCAGCCTCCGTCAGGGTGTGATGCGCGAGCACCGGTCGCTGCAGCGCCGCCTCGTCGGCGATGTGCAACGACTGCTCGGCGTGCCAGATCAACGCGCCGCGCCGGTAGCCGCCGGCTGGATGGTGGCCGACGAGATGTCCGACGAACATCCAGAGGCCGAACAGGCCGAGCACGACGCCGACCTCGCGGATCGCGCCGCCGATCTCATGTCGGCGCAGCCGCATCGACAGCAGCGCACCGACACCGACGAGCACCGCGGCAATGACCCCCGCGGTGATCCACGTGACGTGCAGCTGCGGCATGAGGCCCACACCCTCGGACGGCCATTCGACGACTGGCAGTCTTCCACCGACGCAGTGCGTCTACTGGCAGATCGAGAGTTGGGTGTCCGGTAGGAGGTTTCGCCAGCGGGCACCAAATGCCCTCCGTGGAACCCCTGTGAGCAGCTTGCCCCCGAATGGGCACGACACTCTGGCGGTGTTCGACACCACCGCGCGGGCTCAGCCGCTGGAGGAGTCGTTGCTGTGCCGCGGCTCGCCGATCCAGGTCCAGGCATAGCCGGTGTCCTCGCACGCCACCGCCGCATCGCCGAGACCGAGTGGCTTGAAGGTGTCGATCATCACGGCCATCTCATCCGTCGATGCCTTGCCGATCGACGCCTCCACACTGCCCGGCTGTGGCCCGTGGATGAACCCGGACGGGTGCAGCGAGATCGACCCCAGCTCGATGCCCGCGCCCTTGCGCGACATGAAGTCGCCCCCGACGTAGAACAGCACCTCGTCGCTGTCGACGTTGGCGTGGTTGTAGGGCGCCGGGATCGACTGCGGGTGATAGTCGAACATCCGCGGCACGAACGAGCAGACGACGAATCCCGGTCCCTCGAACGTCTGGTGCACGGTCGGCGGCTGATGCAACCGACCCGTGATCGGCTCGAAGTCGTGGATGGAGAAGGCGTAGGGATACAGGCAGCCGTCCCAGCCGACGACGTCGAACGGATGGTGCGCGTAGGTGTAGCGCGTGCAGCCGGCGCGGTGCCGCACGATGACATCGACATTGTCGCCCTCAGCCGTGAACGGCCCCTCCGGTCCGCGCAGGTCCCGTTCGCAGTACGGCGAGTGCTCGAGGAACTGACCCTTCGCCGACAGATACCGCTTCGGCGGTCCGACATGGCCGCGGGCCTCGGTGACGAGGGCACGCAACGGCTCGGCCCCGGTCGGGACCCAGCGGTGCGTTGTCGATGTCGGCAGCACGACGTAGTCACCCGCTCCGACGGTCAACGTGCCGAAGACCGTCTCGACGGTCGCTGCGCCTGCTTCGACGTAGACCAGCTCGTCACCGGCGGCGTTCCGATAGAGCGGTGCCGCGCGGTCGGCCACGACGTAGGAGATCCGCACATCCTCGTTGCCCAGGAGCAGCTGCCGGCCGGTGACGAGGTCCGCCGAGCCGACTCCCAGCTTGTGCGTCTTGAGGTGCCGTGGCTTGAGCGGATGGTTGGGCGAGAGCAGCTGCGGTGGCTCGTCCACCGCAACGGCCTCGACGATCGCGGTCGGCCGGTTGTGGTGGTAGAGAAGCGCCGAGTCCGACGAGAAACCCTCGACGCCCATCAGCTCCTCGGCATAGAGCGAGCCATCGGGCTTGTGGAACTGGGTGTGCCGCTTAGGCGGAACCTCCCCGACGACACGGTAGTGAGGCATGCGTCAACGCTGCGTCACGCAACCGCCGCTGTCAACGATTGACCCGAGCGCATGGGCCGCAGTCCCATCCACGCGCCGACGATGATCGCGACGGCGTGGCCGATCGTGGCGACCTGCGACGCGTCGGTCACGTCGAATGCCTCGATGGCCAACGGCACCAGCGTCAGGGCGCAGACCACCCGCAGCGGCCGAGGCGCCCTGGACGACGTGACGACGGCTGCCGCACACGCGGCCACGATGTAGGACGGCCCGAAGTCCAGCAGCCGTCGGGCCGACGACGACACCTCGCCGGCAGCTATGCGCACCGCGAGGACGCCCTCGGACACCAGCGTCCCGATGACGTGCGCCAAGGCGCCGGTGAGCAGGGTGCGGAGCGGACCGCGGATGAGCTCGAGCGCACCGAGACAGAGCAGGCTGACGGTGAGCCAGTAGCCGATCGGCGCACCGGACCACAGCGACGAGGCGGGCAGCACGAGCCAGGGGGCGTGCTCCAGGTGGGCCAGGTTGGTGCTGGAGGCGACGAGGACGGCAGTTCGTTGCTGTGGCGTCTGCAACATCCACCAGCAGTATCCGCCCAGCAGCACGGCGGAGTAGGCCGTCGCGACGATCGGCCATCGGCGGGTGCGGAGTCCCGTTGTCATCGTGTAGGTGTCGATGCCACAAAAGATCGTCAGACAAACTCGTCGACTGAAGGGGATGCCCCGAGCCGCCGGCTGCGCCGCAGCGCGAGCCACTGCTTGGGCCAGACGATGAAGGCCTCGGCTTCGAGCGCGGCGATCGCGACCCGCGGGACGTCGCCGGCGCCGGGATAGCAGACGAAGCGTGGCTCCCATATCGGTCGGAACTTCGCATTGAACCGATACAGCGACTCGATCTGGAACCACCGCGACGCGAGCAGCAGCACCTCGCGCCACAGCCGCAGGATCGGGCCGGCTCCCAGCCGACCCCCGCGCTCGAGGGCCGAGCGGAAGACCGAGAAGTTCAACGAGAGCTTGGTCACCCCGAGGTTCGGCGCAGCTCGCATGGCAGCGACGATCATCAGCTCGTTGAGCCCGGCGTCGGCCTCCCGGTCCCGCCGCATCAGGTCGAGGGACAGCCCGTCGTCTCCCCAGGGAACGAAGTGCAGCACGGCCGCCAGCCGGTCGTCCTTGTGTGCCGTCACTGCGACACAGTCACCGTCCGCGGCGGCACCGAAGCGACCCAACGCCATCGAGAACCCGCGCTCGACCTCGGCACCTCGCCACTGGGCTGCCTGGCGGCGGATGTCGACGATCTCCTGCGGTGTCATGTCGCGCACCCGGCGTACGAGGGTCTTGTAGCCGCAGCGTTCGACCCGGCTGACCATCTGCCGCACGTTGCGCATCGCGCGGCCTTCGAGGGTGAAGTCCTCGACGTCGACCACGGCCTCGTCCCCCAGCTCCAACGCCCGCAGCCCACCCTCGCGCACCCACACCTCACCACCGATCTCGCTGCAGCCCATGACCGCCGGCACCCACGCGTGGCGCCGCGCCTCGCGCAGGAACGCCTGGATGGCGCCGGGCCACGCCTCCGGGTCACCGATCGGGTCACCGGACGCGAGCATCACGCCGGACACGACGCGATAGGAGATGGCAGCCTTGCCGCTCTCCGAGAACAGTGCCGCCTTGTCCGCCCGCAGCGCGAAATAGCCGAGCGAGTCTCGCTCGCCGGCCGCCGTGAGCAACGCACGCAACCGCTCGTCGTCCGAGGCACTCAGGACCGCCACCGGCTCTGGCGTTCGCAAGGCGAGGTAGGCCGTCACCAGCACCGTCGCCGCGCCGAGCGCGAGCAGCACGTCGTAGATGAGGTCGCCCGCTGCATCGGTGCGGAAGCGAATCGACCCGGGCACACCGACCAGCCCCCACAGAACCTCGCGCAGCCGGGCCCCGAACGACGGTGTCCCCACCATCACCGAGTCGCGGCCATAGAGCAGTGTCAGGCCCAGAACGAGGCTCGACCCGAGCATCGCGACGAGGGCAATCGGTGCGCGCAGCCGGGTGCGCGGGTCACCGGCGGCGTAGAACTGGCCGGAGAGCAGGATCAGCAGCACCGCCATGAGCAGGGTGACGGCTGCCTCCTCGCCATCGAGTCCCTTGGCGAGGTGCAGGGCGGAGCTGAGCAGCAGCAGCCCGACCGCGCCACGCCACGCTCGTCGTTTCCGGCGGCGCAGTCCATGGCCGAGCATGACCAGCAGCAGCCCGACGACGACGGTGCTGGCACTCGCGGCATTGGCGACCTGCAGCGGTACGACGGTGGTCAGCGCCTTCAGCCGACCGGCGCGCTCGGGGGTGAGCGCGCTGACGATGTCCACGACGCCGAGCCCGACCGTGGCCAGCGCAAACGCCGTGGGCACCCCACGCAACAGTCGCGACGGAACGTTGTCGGTTGTCTTGTCGGCGCGCCTCACGGTGCTGCCACCACCCGACCCCGGCGATGCCAGGCCAGGACGATGACGGCGCCGACCGCTGCAGCCACGGCATGACCGATGGCATCGACCTCACCACTCGTGAGGCCGTCGAGCGTCTCGATGGTCAACGGCACCAGCGTCAGCGCGGACAGGACCCGCCACCGCCGCCGGACAGCCGGCGACGATGCGACCGCGACCCCGCACGCAACGACGACGTAGGAAGGCCCGACATCCAGCAGGTGGCGGGCCGACGACGGAAGGTCGCCGGCACTCACGCGCAGCGCAACGACTGCCTCGGAGACGAGCGTGCCGATGACGTGGCCCGCGCCGGCGATCGCCAACGTCGGCAGCGCGCCGAAGGAGAGCTCGAGCAGGCCGAGGCAGACCGCGACGCCGATCACCCACAACGCCAGCCATCCCTGCGCCCAGAGCGCTGACAGGGGCAGCACCCGCCACGGGTCGTGCTCGAGGTGGTAGACGTCCGTGCTCGTCGACAGCAGGACCCGCGCGCGGTGCGCGGGGCGTAACGACGCGAGCCAGAAGTGCGCGACGACCAGGACCGTGGCATAGCCCACGGCCACGAACGGCACCCGCCGCACGGCGCCGCGGACTGTCACGTCTCTGATCGTTGCACGGGCAGTTCGCCGGGCCTGAACCGTCAGACCGGTGGCTCCAGCTCGAGACCGGCGGCGACCCGGTCCGGCGCCTCACCGCGCGCCGCCCGGCTGGATGCGGCTGCGGCTTCCCACCGGGCTTCGACCTTGCCGTAGCGCCAGAGGGCAACAGCCACCACCCAGACCACGACGAACGTGCCCACGATCCAGTAGCCGGCGGTGTTGAGGTCGAACCGACCGGCGAAGTCCCAGAATCCGCCGGCGAGACGCAGCTGGCCGGCGAGCACCTGGCAGAGCTCGAGCGTGCCGATGAAGAACGCCACCGCCACGGAGAGGCCGGTGATGGTGACGTTGTAGTAGACCTTGCGCACCGGCTTGGAGAACGCCCAGCCGTAGGCGAAGTTCATGAACGACCCGTCGATGGTGTCGAGCAGGCTCATGCCGGCCGCGAACAGGATCGGCAGCGACAGCAGCGCCCAGAACGGAAGCCCTGCCGCGACCGACGAGCCGGCGATGACAAGGAACGCGATCTCGCTGACGGTGTCGAAACCCAGCCCGAACAAGAACCCGAGCGGATACATCTTCCAGCTGGTGTCGATGCTGCGCGCGAGCGGACCGAAGAAGCGCATCATCAGGCCACGCTGCTGCAGCTGGCGCTCGAGCTCTTCGTCGACGTAGG
>JAVEEH010000291.1 GCA_030840545.1 Frankiaceae bacterium
CAGCGTGCTCGCGATCGCCCACGGCAACAGCGACAACCCGGCGAAGCGCCACCGACCCTCGAAGTCCGCAGCCGCGGCGTCCTCGACCACCAGCAGCCGCGGCCGGACGCCGTCCCACGCCCCGACGAAGCCCGGCACGTCGATGTCCCCGTCGTACCAGACGTCGCCGTTGGCGATCAGCAGGTCGCGGCCGTCCAGCCAGTCGCGCACAGCACCGACCGCACCGGCCGTGCCGAGCGCCTCAGGCTGCTCGACCGACACATGCACCCGTCCCTCGACGTGGCCGACGATCTGCTCGGCCAGCCAGTGCGCGTTGACCGCAACGGTCTCCGGCGACACCGACAACACCGTCGCGATGCGAGCCAGAGCGGCGTCGAGCAGCGTCGTGTCGCCGACCCGGAGCAACGGCTTGGGCGTCGTGTCCGTCAACGGCCGCAGTCGACTCCCCCGTCCGGCTGCCAGCACCAGCCCGGCGAGAGTCACAGCAGCCGGACCGCCCGAAGAATCTCCTGGGTCGGCTCACTGATCTCCGGCAGCGCGTCGAGCGGAAACCAGCCGACGCCGGTGACCTCGACGTCGTCCTCGCTCTGCAGCTGGACTCCGGGCGGCGCGTCGACGCAGAACACCACGTCCACTCGGCGGACGAGTGCGTTGACCGCGGCGTAGGGCACCGGCAGCGCCCCCGCGTCCAGGGTCACACCGAGCTCCTCGGCGACCTCGCGGACCAGACCGCTCGTGGGTGACTCGCCCCGCTTGACCAGGCCACCAGGCAGCGCCCAGCCCGGGCTGTGCCGTTGCTCGACGAGGGCGATGCGGTTGTCGTCGCGACGCAGTACGACGACGGCGCCGACCGTGTAGCAGGGGGTCGCCGTGTGCACGACCCCCCGACGCAACGGCCCGGGCAGCCGCCGGAACACGGCCATCGCGGACTTCTTCACCGCGTCAGGGTACGGGCGGGCCTTGATAACGTCCGACCGTGGCGCGTCCAGTGCGCATCGGCAACTGCTCCGGTTTCTACGGCGACCGGTTTGCGGCCATGCGCGAGATGATCGACGGTGGCGACCTCGACATCCTTACCGGTGACTATCTCGCCGAGCTGACGATGCTCATCCTGTTCCGGTCCAAGGCCAAGGACCCCGCCCGGGGTTATGCCACGACGTTCGTCCGCCAGCTGGAGGACTGCCTCGGCATGGCCTGGGAGCAGGGCGTTCGCATCGTGGCCAACGCCGGCGGGCTCAACCCGGCCGCTTGTGCCACCGCCGTCCGGGACCTGGCGAACCGCCTCGGGCTCCGGGTCAACGTGGCACATGTCGAGGGCGACGACCTGCTGCCGCGGGTGGCCGAGCTGCGCGGCGCCGAGGGCACCGGACTGCGCAACCTGGACACCGGTGCGGTGCTCACCGCCGACCCGCTGACCGCCAACGCCTATCTGGGCGGCTGGGGCATCGCCGCCGCGCTCGATGCGGGAGCCCAGGTCGTGGTCACGGGACGAGTGACCGACGCTGCCCTCGTCATCGGCTCGGCCGCCCACTGGCACGGCTGGGCCCGCGACGACTGGGACCCGCTCGCGGGAGCACTCGTGACCGGCCACGTGCTCGAGTGCGGCGCACAGGCGACCGGCGGCAACTACTCGTTCTTCACCGAGATCCCGGACAACGACTACCTCGGCTTCCCGTTGGCGGAGGTCGCCGAGGACGGGTCGAGCGTCATCACCAAGCACCCCGGCACCGGCGGCGCCGTGACCGTCGGCACGGTGACCGCACAGCTCCTCTATGAGATCGGTCCGCCGCTGTATCTCAACCCGGACGTCTCGGCCCGATTCGACACCATCGCGCTCGAGCAGGAGTCGCCGGACCGCGTGCGGATCAGCGGTGTCCTCGGCACGCCGCCACCCGAGACCACCAAGGTCTGCCTCAACCTGCTCGGCGGGTTCCGCAACTCGATGACGTTCCTGCTCACCGGGCTCGACATCGAGGCGAAGGCAGACCTGGTCAAGCGCCAACTCGCATCCGCGCTGGACGGGGTCGAGTCGGTGACCTGGACGCTGGCCCGGACCGATCGGGACGACCCGCCGACCAACGAACAGGCGGTCGCCACCCTTCGCGTCACGGTCAAAGACCCCGACGGGAAGCGCATCGGCCGCCCGTTCTCCTCCGCCGCCGTCGAGATCGCGCTGGCCTCCTACCCGGGCTGCACACTCACCTCTCCCCCCGGTGACGCCACCATGTACGGCGTCTACTGGCCGGCGCTGGTGCCGAATGACGAGGTCACCCAAGTCACCGTGCTCGACGACGGGACACGCGTTCCGATCGAAACGCCGACCGACCCCGGCCGCGAACCGCTGCGACCCGGGCGCTTTGACTTTCCCCTCGGCTCCGCCAGCGGTGGTGATCGCACGACAACGCGCGCCCCGCTCGGCACGCTGGTCGGTGCGCGCAGCGGGGACAAGGGTGGCAACGCCAACCTCGGTGTCTGGGTCGAGAGCGACGACGCCTACCGCTGGCTTGCCCGTGGACTCACGGTCGAGAAGTTCAAGGAGCTGCTGCCCGAGACCAAGGATCTGCAGGTTGATCGGCATGATCTGCCCAACATCCGCGCGCTCAACTTCGTCGTCCACGGGCTGCTCGGCGACGGCGTTGCGGCCAGCACCCGGCAGGATCCGCAAGCCAAGGGCCTCGGCGAGTGGCTGCGGTCGCGGCACGTCAACATCCCGGTGACACTGCTCGAGGACGGCCGATGACCGACGTCTGGACAACTGCGGAGCGAGTCGCGCTGCGTCGCATGGCGCGCGACTTCACGCAACGCGAGATCCTGCCCTACGTCGACAGCTGGGAGGACGCGGGCGAGCTGCCGCGCGAGCTGCACAAGACCGCTGCTGCGGCCGGCATGCTCGGCGTCGCGTTCCCCGAGTCGAGCGGCGGCCAGGGCGGCAACGTGATCGACTCGTCCATCGTCGCCGAGGAGATGCTCTACAACGGCGCGTCCGGCGGCGTGATGGCCTCGCTGCTGACGCACGGCATCGCCCTTCCACACATCGTCGCGTCCGGCAACGCCGATCTGATCGACCGTTATGCGAAGCCGACGTTGGCCGGCGACAAGATCGGCGCGCTGGCGGTGACCGAGCCCGAGGCCGGCAGCGATGTGGCGGGGGTGCGCACCCGAGCCGTTCGAGACGGCGACTCCTACGTGGTCAACGGCGCCAAGACCTACATCACGTCGTCGACCCGGGCCGACTTCGTGACCACCGTCGTACGCACGGGCGAGGACCCGCATCGCGGACTGTCCCTCCTCGTCGTGGACACGGACACACCCGGCTTCTCCGTCGTACGACGGCTGGAAAAGATGGGCTGGCTGTGCAGCGACACCGGTGAGCTGGCCTACGTCGACGCGCGCGTGCCGGCCGCCAACCTCGTCGGCGCCGAGGGCAGCGCCTTCGTTCAGGTCGCACAGAACTTCGCGAGTGAACGTCTCGGGCTCGCCACTCACGGCTATGGCATGGCACAGCGAGCGCT
>JAVEEH010000301.1 GCA_030840545.1 Frankiaceae bacterium
CCGGCCGGCTCGACGCCTGCACCGTGGTCCACGAGCCGGCCGTGCCCAGGAGCTGCTCCTGGGCCTGCCGCGGTGAGAACGCTGTGAGGGTCGCTCCGGCGAGGGTGGAGTTCTGGCCATAGCGGACGACCCCGACGACCGTGACCGGCAGCGTCCGGCCGGAGACAACGACGTCGGCGGCGCTCCCGACGGCGATTCTGAACTTGTCTGCGCTCTTCTGGTCGATCACGACTTCGCCCGCGATGGCGGGCGCGCGGCCGCGGACGAGGTGCAACGGGTTGGCGGGCGTGTTTCCGGCCCAGGCGGTGCCGAGGTTGGGCGCGCCGCCGTTGACGACCGCCTTTCCCTTGAACACCAGCTGCGCATAGCCGTCGGCGATGCCGATGGCGGAGGACACACCGGGGACCCGGCGGACCGTCTGCAAGACGGCATCGGGGACGAGGCCCCGCTCGTCCACCGGCCCGTTGTTGCCGCCGCCGTTGAAGGCCTGCTGACCACGGACGACGACGGAGACCCCCTTGCCTGCGTTGCCGAAGATCGTGTCGAAGGTGGAGTTCAAGGTGTCGGTGAGCACCAGCGTCCCGGACACGAACGCGACGCCGATGATGATCGACGCCGCGGTGAGCCCGAGTCGCAGCCTGCGGGCGAGCGCCCCCTTGAGCGCGAGTCGCAACATCGACGGTCAGGCCCCGGGATCGGTGGGGGCGTCGAGGCGGCGAGTCGTGTCGAGCGCCTTGATCTTCTCGAAGACGAGCTCGGCCGTCGGCTTGTCGAGGTCGTCGACGAGCCGGCCGTCGGCCAGGAACAAGGCGCGGTCGGCGTAGGACGCAGCCGACGGTTCGTGCGTGACCATCACGATCGTCTGGCCCGTGTCGTCCACCGACCGCCGCAGGAACGACAGCACCTCGTCGCTCGACCGCGAGTCGAGATTGCCGGTGGGTTCGTCAGCGAAGATGACGTCCGGCCGCGACGCCATCGCCCGGGCGCAGGCAACGCGCTGCTGCTGACCGCCGGACAGCTCGCTCGGCCGGTGGTTGAGCCGGTCGCGCAGCCCGATCGTGTCGATGACGGTGTCCAACCAGCCCTTGTCCGGGTCGCGGCCGGCCAAGTCGAGCGGCAGGCGGATGTTCTCCAGCGCGGTCAGCGTCGGCACCAGGTTGAACGACTGGAAGACGAAGCCGACCCGGTCGCGGCGCAGCATCGTCAGCGCCTTCTCGTCGAGGGTCGTGAGGTCGGTTTCACCGACGAAGACGCGGCCGTCGCTCACCGAGTCGAGCCCGGCCAGGCAGTGCATCAACGTGGACTTGCCCGAGCCGGACGGGCCCATGATCGCGGTGAACTGACCGCGACCGAACTCCGCGGACACTGAGTCCAAGGCGACGACGCGAGTGCCGCCTTCGC
This sequence comes from Frankiaceae bacterium, assembly GCA_030840545.1. Lineage (GTDB taxonomy): Bacteria > Actinomycetota > Actinomycetes > JAFAQI01 > JAFAQI01 > JAFAQI01. The sequence continues at coordinate 1,402 of JAVEEH010000301.1, forward strand.
CGTAGATCTTGGTCACCTGGTCGGCCCGCACGGCAGCGGTCGAGGACGGTGCTGGAGTGATCAGAGTGTCCGGAGCTCCCACGCCGCGACGCTACCCGAGTCGTTGCGTCTCGGCCGGTGGATAACGTGCCGACGTGCTGGTGACGTCGCGTTCCTACGACGAGTACGTCGCCATGTTCGGCCTTACTCGGCTGGAATTGTCCGGTCGGGTGCTCGACTGCTCGGCCGGAGCAGCGGGGTTCGCTGCGGCTGCGGCGGATCAGGGATGTCGGGTCGTCGCCGTCGACCCGGCGTACGCACTCGACCGGCAGGAACTTGCTCGGCTGGGCAACGAGGACCTGGTCCGGGGCAGTGCCATCGCCGCCGCGCACCCGGACCGGTTCACCTGGGCCTGGTTCGGCACGCCGGAACGCCGCGGTGAGCTCAGGATGCGCGCACTTGCCCGCTTCCTGCTGGACCTGGTGCGGCACCCGAGCCGCTATGTGGCCGGGCAGCTTCCGCAGCTGCCCTTCCGGGACGAGGGGTTCGACCTGGTCATCTGCTCGCACCTGCTCTTCACCTGGGCGGACACGCTCGGGCGTGCGTGGCACCTCGCCGCGCTGCGCGAGATGGCTCGTGTCGGCCGGGAGGTGCGGGTCTTCCCGACCGTGCTCCAGGGCGCCGGTGACCCGGTGCCGTTCTGGCACGAGCTGATGGCGGACCTGGCGGACGCCGGCCTGCGTGCCGAGACCCGAACCGTCGACTACGAGTTCCAGCTCGGGGCCGATCAGATGCTGGTCGTCACGTCCGCGGGCTGAACCGGCAGCTGCGCGATGGTGTCCGCGGAGGTGTCGTCCGCGGGCAGCGGTGGGGGAGTGCCGCCGAACTCCGGGCACAAGGCGTGGAAGGAGCACCAGTCGCACAGCTTGCTCGGCTTGTGCCGCCAGTCGCCGGACTCGCGCGCCTTGCCGATGGCCACCGCGAGCGCTTCGAGCTGCCGCTCCAGGCCCTCGAGGTCGGGCTCGTCGGGTGAGTAGTCGATGACCTCGCGGTTGCGCAGGTAGTAGAGACGCAGTAGGCGGGGCAGGACGCCGGTCGACCGCCACAGCGTGAGGGCGTAGAAGCGCAGCTGGAACAGCGCCTTGCCCTCGAACGACTCGTGCGGTGACTTGCCGGTCTTGTAGTCCACGACACGCAGGTCACCGGCCGGAGACCGGTCCAACCGGTCGACGAACCCCTTCAACCGCACGCCGGACGGGAGGGTCGCCTCGACCAGGACCTCGCGCTCGGCCGGCTCGAGCCGGGTCGGGTCCTCAAGAGTGAAATAGCTGGCGAGCAGCTGGCGGGTGGACTCGAGCAGCGCGACCAGACCGGCGGAGCCGTCGGCGCACTCGGCGTGGCCCTCGTCGACCATGGCGGCCAGCTCGGGGTCGGACTCGAGCAGCTCGCGCCACTCCGGCTCGGCGAGCGCGCTCGCTCTGGCGACGGTGCGATCCGCGGCGGGGAGGTCGAAGAGCTTTTCCAGGATGCCGTGCACGATCGTGCCGCGGGCGGCGTCGAGGCTCGGCGGCTCGGGCAGCTTGTCGATCACCCGGAAGCGGTAGAGCAACGCGCAGGTCTTGAAGTCCAGCGCCCGCGACGGCGACAGCGACCAGTCGGTGGTGACGATCAGGTCGGTCCCAGAGCTCATGGCGACGACGTTAGAGCAGCCATCGGACAAAATCCCCGCGCCACACGTCCCGGCATCCCGACTTCGGAGGCGCCCCGACCATGATCACGGACTTTTTGCGGCGTGTCGTGGTCGGGCGGCCTCCGAAGTCGGGTCAGGGGGAGAGTTTCGTGGCCAGATAGGCCAGCGACAGCGGGTAGCGGTAGTCGATGCCCATGTGTGTCCCGTCGAACAGCTCGAACCGGATGTCCGTGACGCCGATCGCGGCGAGCTCGGCGGCGAACGCCGAGGCGCCCAGGTCGAGATACCACTCGTCGTTCTTTCCGGCATCGATCCAGATGGCGGTGAGGCCGCGCAGCGCGTCGGCGTACTGCGCCACCATCCGCACCGGGTCCCAGGCGAGCCAGCGGTCCCACAGCTCGGGGATGAGCCGGCCGGTCTGTGGGTCGAACGGCAGTCGCACCGTGCCGTCGGCGTCGGCGGAGAAGCACGCCGCGACCCCCAACGTCATGAGCAACGTGTGGTCCGCCTTCTTCGTGAACGACGGGCGCGAGGTGAAGTCGTCCCACCACTTCCAGATGTCGCCGTCGTAGTCGCGCAGGAAGCGCACCGAGTCACCGAACTCCTTGATGTAACAGAGCTCGTAGAGCGAGTCACCTGCGTGCGAGGCCAGGCCGCCGAACAGGTCGGGGCGCAACATCGGCGTGACGAAGGCACCGAAGCCGCCGCTGGACTTTCCGGCGATGCCCCGGTGCTGCGGGGCGTCGAGGGTCCGGTAGTGACTGTCGACGAACGCGACGACGTCGTTGCAGAGATAGGAGTGGTAGTTGCCGGTCCCTGGCGAGTCGACGAACTGCGAGCCCCCGTACTTCGACCAGGCGTCGACATAGACAACGATCGCCGGCGGTGTGTCACCGGTCGTGAACACCGCGTCGGCCGTCTCGATGAAGGGCTGGCGGTACGGCGACCTGTTCCGCCACATCTCGATGTGACCGGTGTAGCCCTGGATCATGTAGACGGACGGATAGCGACGGTCGGGTTCGTCGTCGTAGCCCGGCGGCACATAGACCCACAGTGGGCGTTCGTGCGGGTCGCCCAGCGGGTTGCCGCGCAGGGCGGCCGAGTCGATGACGTGTTCGTCGAGGCGACCGGCGAGGTCGGCGGACCAGGG
>JAVEEH010000304.1 GCA_030840545.1 Frankiaceae bacterium
TCCGCATCGTCATGAGTGCGCCCAACGCGCCGACAGCCTGGGACCTGCGGTGCGACGTCCGCGAGCAGCTGCTCGCGTTTGTCCGGACCCGCTATCCCGAAGCGTTGCCGCGGGTGCGGGTCGAGGCCGTGACGGCACCGATGAAGGTGCCACCGGACTGGGCTGAGAACTACGCCGACAAGCCCACGGTGACCTACCCGGAAGAGCCCGGCACCCCGGTGCCACCGCGCCCCTCACCGGCCGCGAAGCGCTGAGCTCCCTGCCGGCCCTCCTCCACCACCGCGAGACCCAACCGCATCTCGACCGCCAGCGCTTCGGCGAGCGGCAGCCCCCAGCCGGCGTAGACCGACGCGCGGTCCGACCGCATCGTCGCCTGCGGAAACGCCGCCAGCTGTCCGGCCAGCTCGAGAGCGTGGCTCATCGGGTCGTCGACGACGGCGGTGACGAGACCGATCGCGAGCGCCTCCTCGGGGTCGACCAGGCGCCCGGTGAGGATCAGGTCGAGCGCCCGGCCCAGCCCGACGGTCCGCGGCAACCGCCAGGTGCCGCCGTCGATCAGCGGCACGCCCCAGCGCCGCTCGAAACAGCCGAACCGCGCCCGCGGGGACGCGACGCGCAGGTCACACCACAGCGCGAGCTCCAACCCGCCCGCGACCGCCCAGCCATCGACGACGGCGATCGTCGGCTTGCTCGGGACGCGGCGGGTGAAGCCGAGCGGGCCGTCCGGGCCGTCGGCGCGCGGGGCGAGCGTGTCGATCGCCGTCAGGTCGGCGCCGGCGCAGAACGCCACGCCGGCCCCGGTCAGGAGCAGCACGCTCGCTCCGTCGTCGGCTTCGAAACGCTCGAGTGCCTCGACCAGCGCCTGCGCGGTCGCGCCGTCGATCGCGTTGCGGCGGTGCTGCCGGTCGATGGTGACCACGGCAACCGGTCCGCGGGCGTCGTACCGGACCTCGTCGACCGGCCGCCCGACCTCGCCACCACCCATGGCGACGATCATGGCGGCCGTTGGCGCGCCGCTGCCGACTGCCCCTAGACTGATGCGGTCCCCGACGGCGGACGCCGAGGGCGCTGCGCGCGTCGCCCCCATCGTCTAGTGGCCTAGGACGCCGCCCTTTCAAGGCGGTAGCACGGGTTCGAATCCCGTTGGGGGTACGACCTCACACCGGGGTCCTGTGGAGCAGTTGGAGTGCTCGCCGCCCTGTCAAGGCGGAGGTCGCGGGTTCAAGTCCCGTCAGGACCGCTCAGCTCGTCAGTTCGCCGTCATGCGGGTCAGCAGGAACGGGTGCGCGCCGACGCGCTTGAACGCGCCCAGCGACCGCCAGTCATCGGTGTCGACCGACGCCGTCACGGGCAGCCCGTGCGCCCGCTGGTACTCCGTGACGGTCAGCGCCGTCTGGACGTCGTAGGTCCCGGTCGGGGACATCTGCAGCGCGCGTTGCAACGCATTCACGGGGCGGCCGGATGAACCCGTCGACAGGGTCGTGTGCCGGAAGCGCCACAGCGGGCCTGGCCGGCCGCGCGTCGCGTTCATCACCGCGCAGGTCAGGTCCTCGTCCCACTCCCGGGTGAACTGCACCAGCCAGGTCGGACCGCCGGTGCCGGTCCCGCCGCACATGGCTTTGGCATCCACCGGGTGTCCGTCACCCGACGGCAGCCAGTTGGGCGCGTGCACGGTCCACCCGCCGGTGATGTGCCCCCACATGTACGACGTGGTGTAGATGCCGTAGCGGACTCCGGCGTCGCGCAAGCCACGAAACACGCCTGTCAGCACGGCCCGGTTGTGGGCGTGGCTGCTCGACCAGGGATGGGTGTGACGGTATTCCACGTCGACCCACACCATCGGCGCGTCCAGGCCGACGTTGGCCATCACGCCGAGGGCATCGGCGGCCTGCGCCGCGCCGTCGTTGTGCAGGCGGCAGGCCAGCGACGACGCGCAGCTGCCGTAGGCGCCGCCCGCGGCGGCGGAGCGCTGCGTCGCTGTCGGGTAGCTCGGCACGAGGTAGGCGCCGACGGCCGAGCCGCGATCACGGGCCCAGGCCAGCTGCCCGGCGAGGCACGGGTTGGCCGTGTGCCCGGTGCCGTGGGTCAGACCGAGGATCACGAACCGCGGCGACCCGCCCGGCAGATGATGCGCGGCCGCACCGGAGCACTGCGGCCACGACACGTCGAAGCCGTGCGTCCACGTCGTCCGGGTCGCGCCCGACGACGCAGAGACGACGCCGGCGATGATCGCCAGCGCCGCCGCCCAGACGGCAGCCCGTCGCATGAACTCCCCCGAATCACAACCCCGAAGTGTCGGAAATGTAACGACCGGGGCCGCGCAGGGAAACGGGGGTAGCCGGTTTAGCTGCCGCCGGCCAGCCACTCCTCGAGCACGGCGTAGACGCGCGGGTGGTTGAGCAGGTCGAAGTGATGCAGGCCGCCGAGGTGGCGGCCGCGGTCGACCTCGAGTGCGAGCCGCCGCCGGCGGCCGGTGCCGGATGCGCTGGACCACGGCACCAGCGCGTCGCCGATGACACGGGCGGTGACGCTGTCATGGCGGCGGCTGATCGTCGCGCCGATGTAGAAGTGCTC
>JAVEEH010000311.1 GCA_030840545.1 Frankiaceae bacterium
ACCGCATCGCCGTCCGCCAGCTCCGCCAAGCCCTCGGTCTTGTCAGACGCTGAGCACGCTATGACGTGCCCAGCGTCTGACAAGTCGGGGAAAAGAGGGGGTCAGCGGGGCTGCGGTACGACGACCTCGCTGGCACCGGGCGGGATGTTCTGGTTGTGGCAGAACACGTTCTGCGGATCCCACTGCGCCTTGATCCGCTGCAGCCGCGCGAACTTCTCCGGCCCGAACGCGGCCTCCACCCGACCGGCACCCTCGTCGCCGATGAAGTTGAGATAGACATGGCCGGTCGTCCACGGCTTCATCGCGCCGCACAGCCGCTTGGTGTAGTCGATGTTGGTCTGCGTGTCCGCCGGGTCGACCCACATCGACAGGTAGTGCATGTTCCACGGCGCATCGCGATTCCCGAACGCTGTCGCGTTGTCGTCGACCCGCGCGACCGCGCCGCCACCCGCGACCAGGATCATCTGGGTGAGGGGTGAGACCGGCTGGGTCGCGAGGTCGACGAGGGTGTCCACGGCCTCGTCCGGCAGCTCGGTGAAGAAGTCGCCGGACCAGTAGTTGAGGAAGCCCTTCTGGTTGCCCGGGTCGATCATCTGCTGCAGCGCGACGTAGGGCATCGGCTGCACCATGCTCATGCCGGGCGGGCCGAACTCGAGCATCGGCGCCAGCGCTTTCTGGCCTTCCTCGACGTCGCCGGCATACAGGAGGATCACGCCGATGACCGGGTGTCCGCGCACCGGCTCGGGCACGAAGTCCTCGTGCGGCGCGGTCAGGAACGCCAGACCGCTGCCGACCTCGTCCGGCGCCTTCAACATGAAGTCGCGCCAGAAGCGCACCAGCTCGTGGCCCATGAAGGCGGGGTACATCAGCATGCCGCCGAGCACGATCGGCCCGACCTGGTGCAGCCGCAACGTGAACCGCGTGACGATGCCGAAGTTGCCACCACCACCGCGCAGCGCCCAGAACAGCTCCGGGTTCTCGGTGTCGCTCGCGGTGACGACGTCACCGGTCGCGGTGACGACCTCCGCCTCCAGCAGGTTGTCGCAGGTGAAGCCGAGCTTGCGTTCCAGCCAGCCGCTGCCACTGCCGAGCGCCAGCCCGCCGATGCCGGTCGAGGACACCCGGCCACCGGTGACGGCAAGCCCGTGCTCCTGCGTCGCGCCGTCGAGCTCACCCCAGGTCAGCCCGCCGTCGGCGCGGACGGTGCGCGCCGACGGGTCGACGCTGACGCCTTTCATGCCGCGCAGGTCGATGCAGACGCCGCCATCGACGACCGCGGCGCCGGTGACGCCGTGGCCACCGCCATAGACCGAGACGGCCAGGTCATGAGCCCGGGCATAGCGGACCGCCGCCGACACGTCGGCTGTCGAGCTGCAGCGTGCGATGACCGCGGGTGACCGGTCGATCATGGCGTTGAAGACCTGGCGGGCTTCGTCGTAGCCCGCGTCTCCTGGACGCATGAGCATCCCGCTGAAGCCGGCAAGCTCAACTGTGGTCTCGGCCATGGTGTCCCCCCACGGATCAGTACGGCGCAGACAGCCGGAACCTACTCCGCCCGGAGGGTCCGCCAGGCCAGAATGCCGCCAAAGGCAGCAATCCCGGTGCCCGACAGCGCATCCACCACCCGCAGGTGGCGGTCGGCCAGCCGACGCCCCAGCCGCCCGGTGATCATCGACAGCGCCGCGAACCACGCGAAGCTCCCGACGCCGACGCCGAGCAGCATCAAGGCGGAGCCACCGCCGGTGTCGGCGACGTGTCCGACCGACGCGGCGCTGAAGATCGCCGCCCAGGACGCGATCGTCATCGGGTTGGACGCGGTCGCGACGAGCGAGGTCCGGAAGGCCGCCCGCGGCGCGAGCACCTCAGCTTCGCCCTCGCCGCCGAGCCGCACCCGGGCGGCGTGCCACAGTGTCCGGCCGCCGAGGAAGAGCAGGAACGCGGCACCCACGAGGCCGAGCGTCAGCCGGGCAGCCGTGATGTGCACGAGCTGGGCGGCACCGGCGACGCCGAGTGTGGCGTAGGCAAGGTCGACGATGGCCGCACCCGCCCCGATGGCCAGGCCGCTGCCGGCGCCGTACCGCAGGGAGCTGCGGGCGCACAGCAGCCAGATCGGTCCGACCTGCGCGGCGACGAAGACGCCGAGGCCGAGACCGGTCAGCAACGCGGCGAGCACGTCCCGATCATGATCGCCACCGACCCGCGCCGCGACTCCTTATCTCCGAAAACCCCGAGTTGTCAGCGCGTAGGCACGCTAGAGCGTGCCCAGCGTCTGACAACTCGCAAGGGGGGGGTCAGGCGGCGTGACCGTCGCCGAGGTAGGCGCCGAGCAGCTCGGGGGAGTTGAGCAGCTCGTCGCTCTTGCCTTCAACGACGACGCGACCCTTGGCCAGCACATAGGCGCGGGTCGTGTGCCCGAGCGCCTTCGCGACGAACTGCTCGACGACGAGGATCGAGGTGCCGGTCGCGTTGACCTGTTCCAGCGCGTCGAAGAGCTGGTCGACGACGATCGGCGCGAGACCCATCGACGCCTCGTCCACGAGCAGCAGCTTGGGCTCGGTCATCAGCGCTCGCGCCACAGCGAGCATCTGCTGCTCGCCGCCGGACATCGTGCCGGCCGCTTGCGTCGCGCGTTCGCGCAGCTTGGGGAACAGCGTGAAGACCCGCTCGACCTGCGCTTGCAGGTGTGCCTCGTCGCTGCGCTTGCTCCAATGGCCGAGCCGCAGGTTGTCGAGCACGCTGAGCTCGGCGAACAGCTCGCGGCCCTGCGGCAGGTGGGCGACGCCTTCGCGGATGATCCGGTGCGCCGGCATCCCGAGCAGCTCGCGACCTTCGAGCTGCACGCTGCCGTTGGCCGAGTCGGCCAGCCCGGACAGCGCGCGCAGGGTCGTGGTCTTTCCGGCGCCGTTGGCGCCGAGCAGCGCGACCATCTCGCCCGGACGCACCTCGAGCGCGACGTCGTGCACGACCTGCACAGCGCCATAGCTGACGTTGAGCCCCTGGACGGTGAGCATCACCTCACTCCTGTCAGCTCGGGGGTTCGAGGGGCCCGCCGACGTGGCTTGCGGCGCTCGCTGCTGGGGGCGGGGGAGGCGCCGAGGTAGGCCTCGCGCACCCGCGCATCGGCGGACACCTGCTCCGGCGTGCCCGCGGCGATGACCTCGCCGCGGTCCATCACGAAGACGTGGTCGCAAGCCGCGGAGACCATCTGCATGTCGTGCTCGATCAGCAGCACCGACACTCCGAGGGTCCGGATCGAACGTACGACGTCGACGAGTCGCGCGGTCTCGATGTCGTTGAGCCCGGACGCGGCCTCATCGAGCATCAGCAGCCGTCCGCCGGTCGCGAGTGCGCGGCCGAGCTCGACGAGCCGCAGGGTGCCGAACGGCAGGTCGGTCACCGACTCGTTGGCGATGTCGCTGAGCTTGAGCAGCTCGAGCACGTTGGCGACCCGCTCGCGGCAGCGCCGCTCGCTCTCGACGGTCACCGGGGTGCCGACAAGACCACCGAACAGGGTGCCCTGGTGGTGCAGGTGGGTGCCCATCAGCACGTTGTCGAAGACGCTGAGGCCACTGAACAGCTGCAGCACCTGGAACGTGCGCGCGACGCCCATGCCGGCGCGCTGGTGGGCGGGCTGGCCGGTGATGTCGGCCCCGAAGAGCTTGATCGCGCCGGCGGACGGCTCGTTGAGGCCGAGTACCGCGTTGAACAGCGTCGTCTTGCCGGCGCCGTTGGGCCCGATCAACCCGACGATCTCGCCCTCGCGCACGTCGAGGCTCGCATCCGACACGGCGGTCAGGCCGCCGAACTTCACGGTCACCCCCGTCGCGAACAGCGCGGCCGGCCGGTCGAGCCGGTCGCCGGTGATCGGCTCGGCGACGACTGGCTGCGTCGGCACCTCGGCGGTGACCGTGTGGGTCGCCGGCTTGTCGTGCAGCGTGTCGAGCCAGTCGCCTGCTGTCGCAGGCCCTGGCTGCGGCATCACCTGGCGCACGCGTGTGGTGACCGCACCGGCCGCGGCGCGCAGCCGCTCGCCCGGTCGAGGCAGCCGTCCGGTCGTGAGACCGGCGATGCGATCGGCCGCTCTTCGCAGCCCGGCAATCGCGGCGGCGAGCCCGCCGGGGTAGAGCAACAGCACGACGGCGAGCAGCGAGGCCGAGACGAGGTCGAGCCAGCCGGACAGCGCGCTCACCCGGAAGAACAGCTCGTTGAGACCGGCGAACAGGACACCCGCGGCCACGCCGCCGCCGAGGCTGGACAGGCCGCCGACCACCGCGATGGCGAGGTATTGCAGTGACACCGTGAAGAAGAACTGGGACGGGACAACCGTGCGCTGGTCGATGATCACCATGCCGCCACCGAGGCCGGCGAGAGCACCGGCGAGAGCGAACGCGTAGAGCTTGTATCGGGTGACGTGCACGCCCAGCGACGCGGCTGCGATCTCCGACCCGCGGATCGCGAAGAACGCACGGCCGACGCGAGTGTCCCGCAGGTTGCTCAACGACAGCACGACCACCGAGATGATGGCGACGAAGATGAGGAAGACGACGCGCCGGCTCGTCATGTCGATCGAGACCAGCCCGCCCGGGTGACCGATGCGCTGGTTGGGGATGGTGGAGCTGCCACCGGAGGCCCCGAGCCACGGCGACGGGAAGAGGAACGCGTCACCCATCCACGCGAAGATCAACGTCGCGACGGCGAGGTAGAGCCCGCGCACCCGCAATGCCACCGCGCCGAGCAGTGTCGCCGCACCTGCGGCCGCAAGCACGCCGACGATCACGTCGAAGGGGAAGCCGATGCCCAGGCCGCGCGCGACGAGGCCGGTGACGAGCGCGCCGATGCCGACGAACGTCGCCTGCGCCAGCGAGATCTGACCGACCCAGCCGCTGAGCACGACGAGGGAGAGTGCGACGACTGCGAACTCGACTGCGAGCAGCGAGCTGCCCAGCACCGAGAACGGCACCAGCCAGGGCCACGCCAACACCAGCGCGAGCAGCACGAGTGTCATCGGCCGCAAGGGCGCCCGCCGTGACATCTGCGTCGTGGCCGTGTTGATGGTCGAGGTGTCGGTGTCGGCCGCCGACAGGCGACGACCGCGGCTGAACATGACACCGAGAGCGAGCAGCGTGAGCACGAGCTGCGGTGCACCGGACAGGCGCAGCGGCGAGCCGATCACCGGCACCTGGCTGAGCAGCGGTACGACGCCGAACGCCAGGCCCGCGATCACCGCGCCGAGGATCGCGCCGGTCAGGCTCTCCAGGCCGCCGATGAGCGCCGCGACGAACGCCGGCAGCACCTCGAGGGACAGCGTGTAGGGGTTGAGGTTGGTGACGGCGGCGAGCAGCACGCCGGCCAGCGCGGCCGTGGCGCCGCCGAGCGCCCAGGCGCCGCTGGCCGCGAGGTCAGGGTTGATGCCGACAATCGACGCGGCGGTGCGGTTCTGCGCCGCGCCCCGCAGCGCCAACCCGATCTGGGTGTACCGGAAGAACGCGAGCAGCCCGACGGCGGCGATGAGACCGATGGCGAGCAGCCCGATCGATCCGTAGGCGACCGACGCGCCGGCGATCGTCACCTGGCCGTGCGGGAACACGGTGGGTGCCTGGATCGGCGACGTGCCATAGATCTTCGCTATCAGCGCGATGAGCAGTCCGGTGACGGCCACGGTGCCGACGGTCTGTGCGGTCGGGCCCTGGCGGCGCAGCCGGCGTACGAACAGTGCCTCGACGACCACCCCGAGCAGTGCGCCGAACGCGACCGCGAGCAGGATCGCGAGCAGGCGTGGCGTGCCGTGCTTGGCGAGTGTGTAGTAGACGTAGGCCGGCGTCATGGCCATCGCGCCGTGCGCCAGGTTGAGCACCCGGGACGCGCGGTAGATGACGACGATGCCGAGTGAGAACAGGATGTAGGCGCCGATCAGCGGGATCGACAAAAAGGTGAACAGCAGCAGCCGCGTCATCAGCCGGCTCCGAGCTTGGCGTGGCTGTCCTGCTCCATCGGCCCGGTCCGCCAGCCGCCCGGCGTGCCCTTGTACTGCATGGTGAACGCCTGCATCGTCGTGTTGGCATAGCGCGACAGCGGCGTGAACGACAGGCTCGACTGCAGCGTCACGCCGCCCTTGAGCGTCATCGCGTTGAGCACAGCCTGCAACCGCGCCCGGGTCAGGTCGGGGCCGACCTTCTGCAGCGCCGTGACGAGGAGCTGCATGCCCTCGTAGGCGCCCTCACTGAACTGGTTGTAAGGGTCGGCCTGCGGGTTGACCGCACGCAAGGCGTTGACATAGGCGCGTACGCCGGGGTCGCTGGTGTACTGCTCGACGTTGGGCTTGAAGCCGGTCCAGGTGACCATCTGGTCGCACTTGTCACCGCACTGGCTCTCGAACTGGTAGGTGAACAGCGGCTGCGCACCGGCGTAACCGAACGCCACCTTGCTGTCCGACGCCGCGGGGGTGTTGGGGTCCTGCATCCACGTCAGCGCCGTCTCCGGCTCGAGGAACAGCGCGACGAAGTCGGGCTTGGCCTGGTAGAACGTCGCGGCCTGGCTGCTGTAGCTGTTCTGGCCGGCCTGGATGCCGCAGTAGGCCTTGTTGCAGCTGTTGTTGCTGTTCTGGCCGTCGACCGGCTTGCCGGTCAGGCGCCGCACCTCGGCGTTGTAGGCGGATGCCGCCTCGCGGCCGAAGTGGTAGTTGTTGTCGAACACGATGCCGAAGTGCCGGGCACCGCGCTTGTAGGCCTCGTCGGCCATGATGCGCGCCGATGACGCCGTCGACGTCGCGATCGGCCACACCCACGGCTGCGCGCTGCCGTTGGAACGCGCGTACTGGTCGATGGCCAGCCCGTCGGTGCCGACGACCGGCATCCGCGCATTGTCGAGGTCACCGCTCTTGATGACCACCTGCAGCCCCTCGGAGGAGGCGCCGACCGGGATCGCGAAGACACCGGACTGGACGAAGTCGCGCAGATACTGCGCGCCGGTGGTGGCTTGCCAGCCGTCGTCCTTGTAGGTCATGTGCAGCTGCCGGCCGCAGATGCCGCCGGCCTGGTTGATCTGCTGCACGACTGCGTCCATGGCATAGCGCATCTCGCCGAGGAACGCCGAGCCGATGCCGGACTGCACCACTGTCGTCGCGAGCTCGATCTTGTTGGCGGACACACCCTTGTCGGTCGCGCCGCCGTTGCCCGACAAGGTGCAGGTGAGTCCGGCCTTCGCGGGCGGGATGGCCTGACCGCCGGCGTTGGCCTGTCCACCGCTCTGCCCCGGGGTGGTGCTGCCGTTGCCACCCGTCGTCTTGCCGTGCTTGCCGACAGGCCCGGCGACCGTCGTGGTCGGACCGGTGCCGGTGGGGCCGGTGCCGCCGGGCTGCTGCGTTCCGGGCGCGGCACCGGCGGAGGCCAGCCGGTTGGCCGGGACGACCTCGACCATGGCGACTCCGCCGATGAGTGCGCCGACGACGAAGACGGCGACGTAAGGCCACGCCGAGGTCGTTCGGGGGGACATCATGAGCGGGGCCTCTCGGTGGTTGTGGTGGTCATGGCGAGGAGCAGACGTTGGCGGCGGGCGGCAAGGAGTCCGGCGCCGGCGGCGAGGGCGAGGATGCCGGCCAGCAGCAGCGCGTCGCGCAGGCTGCGGTGCAGGAACAGCCAGCCGGCGAGACCGGTCGCCGGAGCGGCGATGGTCGGTTGCTGCCCGGGAGTGCCGGGGGTCGTCGTCGTCGTACCGCCGCCCGGGAGGTGAGCAGGGTGGCCGACCGTTGTCGCGGGCGGTGGTGCCGGTGCTTTCGGTCCAGGGGCGCTGCCGGGGGGTGGCGCCTGCGGTCCGGTGTGGGCAGCAGTCGTGTCGAAGATCGAGTCACCCTGCACGGCGGCGAACTGCGCCAGCACCCGTGAGCGCTCGGTCGAGTCGTTGTAGAGCTCGATCTGGACGGCCGCAACGGGCCGCTGGGCGGATGAGTCCTTCGGATAGATGGAGCCTTGGTCGTTGACGGTGTGTTCCTGGAAGAAGTCGGCGTCTGACTGCTGGATGAGGGCATACGCACCCTTTGGTGTGGCGACTCCTTCCGGCACGGGGAAACCGATGTGAAGCTTCGTCTGGGTGAGGGCGTCGATCTGGCGAGCGATGGGCTGACAGGTGTCGGCGACATGCGGCTTGCTTCCCGAGACCGCCGTCACGGTCGTCGCGCAGGCGGCCGGCCCGAACAGCACCTTGCCGGTCGGGTTGACGATCTCGATGCCCGTGACGTTGCGTTGGTAGAGCGCGCTGGAGCTGCCGGCGACGCCGTGGGCGCGAGTGGTCAGGTGCGCCGCTATCGCGCCGATGTGGAGCTCGCCCAGACCCGGGAGTGTGACGGCGACGGCGTGCGAGGAGGCATCGACGGTGGTCTGGGCGCCGCGGACGAGGTCCCGCCAGCTGGACGCGCTGGTAGCGGAATGACCGATGCGCACGGGCCCGGCAGCGACGTCAGCGGCGTCGGATGTTCCCGTGGCGCGCGCCTTGGCCAGGTCGCAGCTGACCATGGAGGTCGAGCCGTTGCTAGTGGTGCGCTGCGGTTTGACGGCGCCTCCGCTGTCCAGGCAGCTGACCACCTGGTAGGGCCAGGTCTGCCCCTGGCCACTGGTCTGGTATTCCTGCGTGGTGTTGGTGTCAGCGATCACCGACTGTGCGCTGGCGGACGCCCCGGCGGGGCGGAGTCCGAGACCCGCCAGCCGCGCCGACATGACGCCGCGGGTGCCGCCGGCGACGGGCGGCGGGATGGTCTGATTGCCCGAGGCGCTCAGTGGCCCGGCCACGCCGCCGACGAGGACAACATCTGCCCCGTAAGCGTTGATGTCGGCGGAGTAATTGAGGAACGCCGACTGACGCTCGGCGACGCCGTCAGTGAGGCTGTCGTAGTCGAGTGGCGCGAGCGGTGGTTGCACCGGGCTGCGGTCTTCGACCACCTGGTACGGCCGCAGGGTTCGGTCGGAACCGGTCAGCAGTACGAAC
>JAVEEH010000014.1 GCA_030840545.1 Frankiaceae bacterium
CCGGCCTGCGCCACGATCTGCGCTTCCCGCTCGTGGAACTTCGCGTTCAGCACCTCGTGCGGAATGCCGCGGCGCAACAGCAGGCCGGACAGCAGCTCGCTCTTCTCGACGCTGGTGGTGCCGACCAACACCGGCTGGCCCTTCTCGTGCCGCTCGACGATGTCCTCGACAACCGCCTGCCACTTCGCCTCTTCGGTCTTGTAGACGACGTCGGCCTGGTCCTCGCGGACCATCGGGCGGTTGGTGGGGATGGGTACGACGCCGAGCTTGTAGACCTGGTCGAACTCCGCGGCCTCGGTCGACGCCGTGCCGGTCATGCCGCCGAGCTTGTCGTAGAGCCGGAAGTAGTTCTGCAGTGTGATCGTGGCAAGAGTTTGGTTCTCCTGCTTGATCTCGACGCCTTCCTTTGCCTCGATGGCCTGGTGCATGCCCTCGTTGTAGCGGCGGCCGTGCAGGATGCGGCCGGTGAACTCGTCGACGATGAGGACCTCACCGCCCTGCACGATGTAGTCCTTGTCCTTCTTGAACAGCTCCTTGGCCTTCAGCGCGTTGTTGAGATATCCCACGAGGGGTGTGTTCACGGCCTCATAGAGGTTGTCGATGCCGAGGGTGTCCTCGACCTGCGAAATCGCGGTCTCGCCGACCGACAAGGTGCGCTTGCCTTCGTCGCACTCGTAGTCGGTGTCCCGGACGAGGCGCTGTGCGAGGCGGGCGAACTCCGTGTACCACTTGACGCTGAGGTCGGACGGACCGCTGATGATGAGCGGCGTGCGCGCCTCGTCGATGAGGATGGAGTCGACCTCGTCGACGATCCCGAAGTTGTGGCCGCGCTGCACGAGCTCTTCGGCGCTCCACGCCATGTTGTCGCGCAGGTAGTCGAAGCCGAACTCGTTGTTGGTGCCGTAGGTGATGTCGCAGCCGTAGGCCGACCGGCGCTCGGCCGGGGTCTGCTGGGACAGGATCACGCCGACGGACAGACCCAGGAAGCGGTGGATCCGTCCCATCCACTCGGCGTCGCGCTTGGCGAGGTAGTCGTTGACCGTGACGACGTGGACACCCTTGCCGGACACCGCGTTGAGGTAGGCCGGGAGGACCCCGGTGAGTGTCTTGCCCTCACCGGTGCGCATCTCCGCGATGTTGCCGAGGTGCAACGCGGCGCCGCCCATGATCTGTACGTCGAAGTGGCGCTGGCCGAGCGTGCGCTTGGCGGCTTCACGCACGGTGGCGAATGCCTCGGCCATGAGGTCGTCGAGGCTCTCGCCGTCGGCGTACCTGGCCCTGAACTCGTCGGTCTGGGCGCGCAGCTCGGCGTCGCTCATCGCGACGAAGTCGTCCTCGATCTCGTTGACCTGATGCGAGATGTCCGCGAGCTTGCGCAGGATGCGGCCCTCGCCCGCGCGCAGGATCCGGTCGAGAACTGCCACGATGCGGCTCTCCTGACGTCTGCGAGCGCGGCGGCGGCTCCGCCGTGCACGCCATCGTAGGCCGAGCGCGCGCCAACGCGGCCCGCACCGGCGCCCGGGCTACCGTTTGACCTGTGTGCAGGAGCATCAAGACCCTTCGCCCGCCCTACACGGACCAGGCGGGACCGGCGGACGTCCAGGCGGCCGCGCTGCAGTACGTCCGCAAGATCGCGGGCATGCGGGCGCCGTCCTCAGCCAATGCCGAGACCTTCGCTGCCGCGGTCGACGAGGTGGCCGCGGCGACCCAGCGGCTGCTCGACGACCTGATCGTCCGGCCGCCACGCCCGGCGCCACAGCCGGAGGCCACGACCTAGCCAACCCGCGCCGCACCCGCAACGCAGGCAGAATGCGGCGATGGCCGCCGGTGATCTCGACCTCGCGCTGCTGGCCGGCGCGGGAGTCCTGCTCGTCGCGATCGCCGGGGTCCGGCTGTCCAGCCGGCTCGGGGTGCCGAGCCTGCTGCTCTACCTCGGCATCGGCATGGTGCTCGGCGAGAACGTCATCGGCCTGAGCTTCGACGACGCGAAGCTCGCCCGGAACCTCGGTCTGATCGCGCTGGCTCTGATCCTCGCCGACGGCGGCCTCACCACCCGCTGGCCGGACGTGCGCCCGGCGCTGCCGGCGGCCGGCACCCTCGCGACCGTCGGGGTCGGCATCAGCATCGCCGTGACCTGCGTCGCCGCCCGGTACGTGCTGGACGTCGACTGGCGAACGGCCGGGCTGACCGGCGCGGTCCTGTCATCCACGGACGCCGCGGCGGTCTTCTCGACCCTGCGGCTGCTCCGGCTCCCCCGCCGGCTGGTCGGCGTGCTCGAGGTGGAGTCCGGCTTCAACGACGCTCCGGCCGTCATCGTCGTCACGCTCCTGGCCTCGCTGCACCCCGGCGGCGTCGGCCACGCCGCCGCGACGCTCGTCTACGAGCTCGGTGCCGGTGCTGTCATCGGACTCGCCGTCGGCGCTGTCGCTGCCGAGGGCCTGCGCCGGGCGGCGCTACCGGCGGCCGGTCTCTACCCGATCGCGACGATCGCCTTCGCGATCGCCTCCTATGCATCGGCGGCGGTGGCGAACGCCAGCGGTTTCCTTGCGGTCTACCTGACGACGTTGTGGCTCGGCAACGCTCGACTGCCACACCGACGGGCCACCGTCGGCTTCGCCGAAGGGGTGGCATGGCTCGCGCAGATCGGCCTGTTCGTGATGCTCGGGCTGCTCGTGACACCCGCCCGCCTGGGACACGCGCTGCTGCCGGCTCTCGGTGTGGGAGCTGCACTTCTGCTCGTCGCCCGGCCACTGTCGGTGCTGCTGGCCACGCTGCCGTTCCGTTTCACCTGGCGTGAGCAGCTGTTCCTGTCAGCCGCCGGGCTTCGGGGCGCGGTGCCGATCGTGTTGACGACGATCCCGTTGACGACCGGCTCGCCAGGAGCACACCGCGTCTTCGACGTCGTCTTCGTGCTCGTCGTGATGT
>JAVEEH010000021.1 GCA_030840545.1 Frankiaceae bacterium
CGCTCGGGGCTGCGCCACTCCAAGCAACGGGACGCGCAGGCGATCAGTCATCACTACGACGTGTCGAACCGCTTCTACGAGTGGGTGCTCGGCCCCTCGATGACCTACACGTGCGCGTGCTATCCCGACGAGACCTCGACCCTCGAAGAGGCTCAGGAGCACAAGTACGACCTCGTGTGCCGCAAGCTGGGGCTCGAGCCGGGCATGCGGCTGCTCGACGTCGGCTGTGGCTGGGGCGGCATGGTCCGGCACGCGGCCAAGCACTACGGCGTCCAGGCACTGGGCGTCACGTTGTCACGCCGGCAGGCCGAGTGGGCCAAGGAGCGCATCGCGAGCGACGGTCTCGGCCATCTCGCGGAGGTGCGGTTCAGCGACTACCGCGACGTGACCGAGACGGACTTCGACGCCATCTCCTCGATCGGGCTCACCGAGCACATCGGCCGGGCCAACCTGCCGGCGTACTTCTCGTTCCTCAACGGCAAGCTGCGCCCGGCGGCGCGGCTGCTCAACCACTGCATCACCCGGCCGACCACGACGGAGGACAACCGCTTCGGTGGGTTCATCGACCGTTACGTCTTCCCCGACGGCGAGCTCGAAGGCGTCGGGGTCATCGTCTCGGCCATGCAGGACAACGGTTTCGAAGTGCGGCACGAGGAGAACCTGCGCGAGCACTACGGCCGCACGCTGGCCGGTTGGTGCGCCAACCTCAGCGCGCACTGGGACGAGGCAGTGGCCGAGGTCGGACCGGGACGTGCCCGGGTCTGGGCGCTCTACATGGCGGGATCGCGACTGGGGTTCGAACGTCACACGATCGAGCTGCACCAGGTGCTGGGTGTCAAGGTCGGTGCGGACGGCCGCAGTGGCATGCCGCTGCGGCCGGACTGGGGCGTCTGACCTCAGGCGGCGCTGGGCTGCGGATCGGCCGCGCCGTCCTTTTCCGCACCATCGCGGGTGAAGAACGACACCTTGCCGTCGGTCTCGAGCACGGCAAGGTCGATGTGACCGAGCTTCCTGATGCCTTGCTGGCGGGCCTGGACGAAGAGGTCGTCCAGCGACATGCGCTCCTGCTGCATGGCCTCCATGAGCGGCTCGCCGTCCTTGACGATCACCAGCGGCACCCCGGCCACCAGGGGCCGCATTCGGCGCCAGCGCCAGCTCGCCCAGCCGAAGGCGACCGTGAGCAGCGCGAACGTCGAGACGCCGAGCACGCCGGAGGTCACCGAGTAGTCCTGCTGCGTGACGGACTGCTGAACGAGGTCACCCATCGTCACGTAGAGCAGGAGCTGGAACGTCGACAGCTCGCCGAGGGACGAGCGGCCGACCGCGCGCGTCACGACCCAGAGAAAGAAGAAGATGAACACGGCGCGAAAGACGATCTCCATCAGGACCTCACCTCCAGGCTGTTGACTCGCGTGCTCACGGAATGAGCCAGGTTGCATAGCTGATGCGGCCGGCCCGCTGCCCGTCGACCGTGACCGCCACGACGGCGTGTCGACCCACCTGGCTGGCGGGTTGCACGTAGGTGTCCAACGACACGGTGAACGTGTCACCGGCCGGCGGGGAGAAGGTGAGATAGACGAACTTGCCGGTCGCGGTCTCGTCACTCGGCGACGGGTGCATGCCTTGGAACTCGAAGATGTCGAAGTAGTCGGCAGACACGGCCACGACGATCTTGCCGGCGAAGCCGCCCGCGTGATGCAGCCGCAGCTCCCACGGGATGTCCAGACCAGAGCGGGCGACCCGGGGGTAGGTCAACGTCAGGTCATATCCCGAGACGCTCGCGCGCGCGGTCTGCGCCTTCACGCCGAGCCACCCGGTTGCGGCGGCCGCCACCACCGCCAGCATCAACAGCAGGGCGATCCGCTTGCCGATGGCGCTGCGATGCGTCGCCGGCGCCGCACACACGTCCTCGAGCGTCGAGTCGTCCTTCATGCGGACGTGTTACCCCTGCAAACGATCAAGAACCTCGGGTGAGGTCATAGACCGTCACGCCACCGATCGTCACCGGTGTGAAGTTCTGCTCGACCCATGACGTGATGTCGCCGGAGGAGGCAGCGCCGCCGCCGGGCCCGCCACGCATGCCGCCACCGGCCAGGAAGTAATGCACCTTGCCGGCCGCGACGATTGACTGGAACTGCGCGAGGGTGGGCGTTGGATCGGTGCCGTTGAACCCACCGATGGACATGACCGGCAACCCGGTGGCGATCTGCACACCAGCGGCACTGTTGGAGCCGACGGCCGCGGCGACCCAGGTGTAGCCCGACGCGCCGGCCTTCAGCGCGGTGACGAGCGCACTGCTCGGCGTCGCGGTGTCGAGCAGACCACCGAGGCCGCCCCGTGCACCGGGTCCACCGAAACCACCGGCCCGCGGCGGCCGCTGACCCGGACCGCCCGGACCGCCCGGGCCGCCTGCGCCGCCTGGGCCGACCGCACCGATCCTGCCGGGACCGCCGAACCTCGAGCCCTGCACGGCGGGCCCGGCCGACGGGATGGCGCCTCCGTGCGGCGTCGTAGCGGTGTCCACTGCATAGGCGGTCGGACCGGCGAGAGCCGCGACGAGCGCCGTCCCGGCGACCGCCGCGGCACCGCGTCCGCGCAGCATCGGCGCAACGGCGATCGCCAGCGCGGCCGCGAGGCCCCCGATGAGCACCAGGAGCCGGAGCGACGGATGCCAGGTCGGGCTCCGGTCGAGGAGCACCCACGACCACACCGACGTGAGCGCGAGCGCCGTCGCCAGGACGAGCCGGGGTTGCAGATGGCGCCGGCCACGCCACGTCGCATCCGCACCGATGCCGACGAGTGCTCCGATCGCGGGCGCCAGGGCGATGGCGTAATAGGGATGGATGATGCCCTTGGCGAGGCTGAACGTGAGCCCGGTGACGAGCAGCCAGGTCCCCCACAGGAGCACCTGAGCCCGCCGCGGATCGACTCGCGGCAACCGCCGCGAGAGCCACAGGAGCCCGACCAGGAACACCAGAGCCGCAGGGATCAGCCACGAGACCTGACCGCCGAACTCGGTGTTGAACATGCGGGTGATGCCCGTCGGTCCCCATTGGCTGATGCCGGTCTGACCACCTCCGCCGACGCTGCCGGTCTCCTGGCCGGTCAGCCGGCCGAAGCCGTTGTAGCCGAAGATCAGCTCGAGCAGGCTGTTGTGCTGCGAGCCACCGATGTAGGGCCGGTCGGCTGCCGGGATGAGCGTCACCGCAGCGACCCACCAACCCGCCGACACGACCACCGCGACACCGGCGGCTGCGAGCTGACCGATGCGGCGGCGCATCGTCGTCGGCGCGGCATAGAGATAGACCAGGGCGAAACCCGGGACGACCACCAACGCCTGCAGCATCTTCGTGAGGAACGCCAGGCCGACCAGGCTGCCGGCGAACATGATCCAACGGGTCCGCGCACCCTCCAGTGCGCGAACCATCGCGTACGCCGAACCGATCAGCAACAGCGTGAGCAGAGCGTCCGGGTTGTTGTATCGGAACATCAGCGTGGCGGCCGGTGTCACCGCAAGCACGGCACCCGCAAGGAGACCGGCAGTCGGGGTGAAGCGACGGCGTACGGTCGCATAGAGCAGCCCGACGGACGCAACACCCATCAACGCCTGCGGCACGAGGATGCTCCAGGGGTTGACGCCGAAGATCCGCGCCGAGATGTCCATCACCCACAGCGACGCGGGCGGCTTGTCGACGGTGATGAAACTCGACGAGTCGAACGAGCCGAAGAAGAACGCCTTCCAGCTCGAGGAGCCGGCTTGCACGGCCGCGGAGTAGAAGCCGTTGGCCCAGCCGGAGGCGCCGAGCCGCCACAGATAGAGCAACGCGGTCGCCGCAAGGAGAGCGAGCAGGCTCGGCCGGACCCAGCGAGGGTCGTCCGGCCGGCCGCGCCACAGCGCGCTGAGGTGTCGGCGCGGTCGACCGCCGCCGGCATAGCCGTCGGCCGGCGCGTGCAGGTCGGCGGCCGGCTGCGTCGGCACCGGCTGTGCGGTCGTGGTCACGAGATGCTCCCGGAGGTCGAAGGTTGAGGTGCGCGAGCGCTGCGACGTCGCAGGGCAAACACCCAGCCACGCAACGCGACAAAGCGCAGGACCGTCGCAGCGAGGTTGGCCACGACCAGGACGGCGAGCTCGGTCCGGCGACTGGGATGCGGGTCCACCGCGGCAAGCGTCATCAGTGACAGCCCGGTGACGAGCAGCGCGGCAGCAAACACGATCAGCCCTTGCAGCTGATGGCGCAGCGCTCCCATGCGTCCGCGCACGGCGAAGGTCCACCGGCGGTTGGCAGCTGTGTTCCCCACGGCGGTGACGACCAACGCCAACGCGTTCGCTGCCTGTGCCGACAGGGCCGTGCGGGCCACCAGATAGATCCCCAGGTAGGCCAGCGTGCTCAGCACGCCGATCGCCGCGAACCGGAGGACCTGTGCCGCCAAAGGCGGCGGCGGCATGTTGTCGCGGCGACCGGAAGGCAGTGGGATGCGATCAGTCGCCAGCGCGCGCACGAGCCGGGCAACCCCACGCAGGTCCGACATCGCGGTGGCAAGGATGTCCACCCGCGAGTCCGGGTCATCAGTCCAGTCCACCGGGATCTCGTGGATGCGCATCCCGGCTCGCTCTGCCAGCACGAGCAGCTCGGTGTCGAAGAACCACTCGTCGTCCTGGACGAGCGGCAACAACACCTGCGCACAGTCCGCCCGGATGGCCTTGAAGCCGCACTGCGCGTCCGAGAAGCGCGTCCCGAGCGCTGCGTGCAGCACGGTGTTGTAGCCCCGCGAGATGACCTCGCGCTTCGGCCCGCGGATGACTCGGGCGGTCCGAGAAAGCCGGGTGCCGATCGACAGGTCGCTGTGTCCGGACAGCAGCGGCGCGACGAGCGGCAGCAGTGCGGCGAGGTCGGTCGAGAGGTCGACGTCCATGTAGACCAGCACGGAGGCGTTGCTCTGCGACCAGGCGGCCCGCAAAGCCCGGCCCCGGCCCTTCTCGGCCAATCTCAATGTGTGCACGGCGGGCAACCGGCCGGCCAGCCGGCCCGCGACGTCCCAGGTTGCATCGGTGCTGGCGTTGTCGACGATCGTGATCCGGCAGGCGAAGGGCAGCGACGCACGCACGAAGTCGTGCAGCCGCTCGATGCTCGGGCCGAGGTCATGCGCCTCGTTGTGCACCGGGACAACGATGTCCAGGACCGGCGCCGCCCGGCCGTCGAGCCGGTCCGGCGATGGCTCGTGGTCGAAGATCGTCGCGCTCATGGGGCACACGGTGGCGGTGGAGTATGGGGTCAGGCTGAACCGGAACTGAGCGTTGGCTGTGAGCGGAGGTCCGTTCAGACCGATGCCGGCGTCGTCGCGTCCGCCAGTGGCAGCAGGACGCGGAACGTCGCGCCGACACCGGCGTCGGTGTCGAGCTCGACCCGGCCACCGTGCGCTTCGGTGAGTCCGGCGACGATCGACAGGCCCAAGCCGGTGCCGCCTTCGCTCCGCGTCCGGGAGGGGTCGGCCCGATAGAACCGCTCGAAGACCCGCTCGGCCTGTTCGGCCGTCAGGCCGGGCCCCTCGTCGGCCACCTCCAGCACGGCCCACCGGCCGCTGTCATCGCTGCGCCTCGAGACGCGCACCGTGATCCGCGAGCCGGCCGGGGTGTGGCTCAACGCGTTGCCGACCAGGTTGCCGAGCACCTGCCGCAACCGCAGCTCGTCGCCGGTGACGACGAGGCGGTCGCCCACCTCGGCCGCGTCGAGCACGACCTCGCGATCCGGTGCGACTGCCGACGCGTCCTGCACCGCGTCTGCGGCCAGCACGGTCAGGCCCACCTGCTGACGTTCGAGCGGTCGGTGCTGGTCCAGCCGGGCAAGCAGCAACAGGTCGTCGACGAGCACCCCCATCCGGGCCGCCTCGTCCTCGATGCGCCGCATCACCCGCTGCAGGTCTTCCTCGGTGCCGACCGCGCCCTGGCGGAACAGCTCGGCGAAGCCACGGATCGACGTCAGCGGCGTTCGCAGCTCATGACTTGCGTCGGCGACGAACCTGCGCATCTGCTGCTCGGACTTGCGCGCCGCGCCTTCCGACGCCTGCTGCACGTGGAATGCGCGCTCGATCTGCCCCAGCATGCCGTTGAGAGCGTTGGCGAGGCGACCGACCTCGGTGCGCTGGTCATGCTCGGGCACGCGCTGGGTCAGGTCTCCGGCCGCGATCGCCGCCGCAGTGAGCTCGATCTCGGCTAGTGGTCGCAGGCTGCGGCGTACGACGACATAGCCGGCACCGGCGAGGACGATCACCACGATGCCGCCGATGAGCAGCTCCAGCAGCTCGAGCCGGCCGACGGTGTGCTGGACGTCGGACAGCGGAACCGCGACGAGCACGCTGCCGCCGCCGGTGCGCAGCGGCCGGGCGATCACCCGCCACTTGGTGTCGTCAGCCGTCGCCCGCACGGTGAACAGCCCTTCATGCAGCGCGGCCACCTGCGCGCTGGTCAACGGGGGCAGCCGCGGCGGCGACTTGTAGGTGCCCAGGTCGGGCGGCCGCACCGACTCGACGGTCCCGGTCGGACCGAGGAAGGCGGCGTAGAACTGGCTCGGGCCGCCGCGATCGAAACCGGCGCCGTGATCGGGGTCTCCCTGCGGGGGGGCGCCGTAACCGGGGCCGAGGTACTGGCCCGACGCTTGGGCGAGCTGGTCGTCGACCCGCTGCATGAGGTATCCCCGCAGGGTCGCCGCGGCAGCGACGCCGGATGCCGCGAGCCCGACCACGACGAGCAGCACCGACGCCGCAACGAGCTTCACCCGCAGCGGGAGCCGCCTCATCAGCGGAGTCGGGTTCATGTCACGACCGGGGCAGTCTCAATGTGTAGCCGACACCGCGCAGTGTGTGCAGCAGCTTCGGCTCCGTGATGTCGACCTTGCGCCGCAAGTAGGAGACGTAGGACTCGACGACGTTGGCGTCGCCACCGAAGTCGTAGTGCCAGACATGGTCGAGAATCTGCGCCTTGGACAACACCCGCCCGTTGTTCTGCAGGAAGAAACGCAGCAGCTTGAACTCCGTCGGCGACAACGGAACGAGCGTCCCGGCCTTCCAGACCTCGTGGGTCTCCTCGTCCATTTCGATATCGGCGAAGGACAGTCGCGGCTCGGGCTGGTTGGCCCGCTCGGCGGCGAAGCGCCGCAAGATGGCCCGGATCCGCGCGATGACCTCCTCGAGGCTGAACGGCTTCGTGACGTAGTCGTCACCGCCCAGCGTCAGCCCCGAGACCTTGTCCTCGGTGGAGTCACGGGCGGTGAGGAACAACACCGGGAAGCGCATGTCGTCGGCGCGCAGTCGGCGTACGACGTCGAACCCGTCCATCCCCGGCATCATCACGTCGAGCACAAGCAGGTCGGGCCGGAACTCGCGGGCGACCCGGAGCGCCTCGGGGCCCGAACGGGCAACGGCCACGTCGAAGCCGGCATAGCGCAAGCTCGCCGACAGCAGCTCGACGATGTTGGGCTCGTCGTCGACGACGAGCAGCCGCGCCTCTTTGGTCGGCGCGTCGTTCGGGGGCATCGCGACGCCTCGGCTGGTGTCGGAGTCGGTCCTCGCCATGGTCCCAGACTCAGGCTGCAGCCTGGTGCTCCGCTGAACGAAACCTGTGAACGGCCTGTGTGCCGCTCAGCTGCCACCGGAATGGGCCACCGGACGGTGGTGGCTCCCGTGCGGACCGCCGCCGTCCGGGGTGCCCGGCGGCACGGTCGGCCCGGAGGTGGGCGTCGTCGAGCCGGTCGAGCCGCCCTCGGAGGCGAGAGCGGCGGTCAGCCCCGTGGTGCCCGCGAGTGCCCCGACACCCAGCACGACGGTGAGCGCCCGGACCCGACGGTCGGCTCGGTCGCGGTCGGACTGGCTGCCGCGGCGCAGCCGCAGCGGCACGGACGTGCGCGGCTCAACGGGTGTCTCCCCCACTGTCAGCTCCCACCGGACTGCGCGACCGGCTGCTGGGTGGTCGACGTGACGGCGGTGGTTGAGGACTGTGCCGCAGCCTTCTTCTTGGCCGCAGCCTTCGCAGCCTTCGCAGCCTTCGCGGCCGTCGACTGCTTCGTCGTGGTCGCACTCGCCGTGGTCGCACTCGTCGTCGAGTGGGATGTCGTTGTCGTGCCTGCGGCGTTCGTCAAGGTGCCCGATGCGGCCGTGGTGCCGCCGGCGAGACCGACGCTCAGGCCGGCCGCACCGGTGACGGCCGCCACCCCCGCCGCCACGGTGAGCGTCCGTACCCGGCGCCGGGCGCGGTCGCGGTCGCGAATGTCGGCGCGACGCAGGCCGAGGTGAGGTGTGCCGGGCTTGCGGTTCGTCGTCATGACACCAGCCTGCGCCCTCGACCTGAACGGCCTCTCACGACAGCCTGTGCGCCCACTGTCAGTCCTCGCTCAGCACGACGGCGCGGGCCGGGCATGCGGCTGCGGCCCGGCGCGCGTGTGTGACGAGCTGGGCCGGCAGCGGCTCGCCATCGAGCACGGGATAGCCCCATTCGTCGAGCTCAACCCACTCAGGGAGGAGCTCAGCACACACGCCATGAGCTACGCAGGCGATGGGGTTCACACGAACGCGCATCAGCTCACCTCCACCCCGGCTCGGCCTGCCGGGCCGAGGGCAAGGGCAGCCAGCCGGGCGTGCCGCTGGCTGCGCACGGGCGGCCGCTGCGATGCGCAGTCACGTCATCACTGAAGGTCGCGAGCGCACTGGCCACGAACCTGGTGGCGCCATCCGGATGACGGCAGGCGCCACGGCCGTTGACCACGGCCAGCCAGCGGTCGAGCGCCGGCGCCAGTCGCTCGTCCCACGGTCCGCGGGCCAGGCGCCGCAGCGCATCAGCGATCGCCGGCAGCCCGTTGATGCACGGCCCGCACTGTCCGGCCGACTCCGCGGCGAGGTAGGCGGCGACGCGGGCCGTCTCGGTCACACCGCAGGACGATCGCGGGAGCGCCGCGACGATTCCGGCGCCGAGAGCACCGCCGACCGCGCGAAGCCCGCGGTGGCTCAACGGTGTGTGCAGGGCCAGGCCCGTCGGGAGCCAGGTGCCGAAATACCCACCAACGAGCACGGCTTGCGCGGCGGTCGGGTCGCAGCCGGCGCGGGTGAGCAGGTCGCCGACCGTGGTGCCCGTCGGCACCTCGATGACGCGCCGGACGTCCGGCGGACCGGCGACCGAGACCAGCAACGTGCCCGGCTCGTCGGGGTCGCCCACCCGGCGGAACCACTCGGCCCCGTGTCGCGCGAGCAGTGCGAGGTGGGCCAGCGTCTCGACGTTGTTGACCAGCGTCGGACGCCCGGCGACACCACGTTCGAACGGTCGCGGTGGTGTGAACGCCGGCTTGGCCTCGCCGCCGTTGAGCCACTGGACCAGCGCCGACTCCTCACTCGCGACGTAGCGATGCGGAAGCTCGTGCACCGTCACGCAAACGGCGTCGGTCCTCGCTCGTTCGCTGACCGCGTGACGCACCGCGGTCGAGGTGGCCGAGCCGCGCTGCACCACCAGATGGGCCTCGTCGGCACCGACCATCATTGCGGCTGTCTGGATGCCGTCGAGCACAAGATGCGGCGCCCGCGTGAGCAGCACGGTGTCCTTGCGGCTCGCCGGCTCGCCTTCGCATCCGTTGGCGAGCACTACCGGCCGAGCGCCCCTCTTGCTGCCGGCAGCGACGGTGCGCATCTTGCGTCCGGCTGGGAAGCCTGCTCCGCCCCGACCGAGAAGACCGCTGCGGTCGAGTGTGTCCAGCATTCCCGCGCGTTCGCCGGGAGTTCTCAACGGTGGCAGCCGGCCATGTCTGTCCAGATGCGTCGCCAAGGATGCGTCGACGGCCACGTCGACACCGGCGAGCAACCGTGCCGTCATCGCGAGCTCCGGGCCACGCTGCGCAGCGGCCGCGCGGGGTTGGCCGTGAGCAGCCGCCCGACGGCCGCGGCCGCCACGACTGCCAGGCTGCCCAGACCAAGCCAGAGTCCCCACCGTCCGTGCGCCGCGTCGGTGCCGGTCTGCAGAAAGTGCACAAGGGCGAGCGGCCACAAGCCATAGGCGGCCAGGTGCACGGCCCGCCAGGACCGGGCCGACATGCGACCTCGCAGCAAGCTCGTGACCGTGATCACCACGATGATGTCGAAGGCGAGTGTGCCGAGTGCCACCCAGAACGTCTTGTACGACGACGCGCCCGGCACAACCAGCGACCACCAGCTGACCTGCACAAAACTGTCGAGCAACGTCGTGAACACATGCGCGAGCATGAAGCCCACGGCCAGCAGCGACAGGTTGCGATGCAGATGCTGGCTGGCGAAGCGCGGCCAGGCCGGGCTCGCAAGCGCGCGTTGAGTCGCTGCGATGCCCAGGACGGTGGCCAAGGTCAGCAGCACGAACGCGATGAGCGCGGTGCTCCGGGTCGCGAACCACAACGGAGCATTGGTGAAACCGGTCGTCGCAGCGAGTGCCGTCACGACGCCTCCTCGGCGCTCGGCCAGCCGCCCAAGGTCACGACGGTGCCGTCCGTGCGCACCAGCCGGGCCGCCAGATCGTGGCGTGCGAGCCAGCTCGTCGCGTCGTCGCCGGCCACAACCGCGGCTGTCGAGGCCGCGTTGGCCAGCACGCAAGTTGTTGCCGCAACACTCACGGTGCGCCACGGTGGCGGAGTGGGCAGCCCGGACCGCGGGTCGATGATGTGATGCAGCAGCGAACCTCCGCGCTGCCAGCGGCGCGCTGACGTGCTCGACGTCGCCAGTCCGCCCGCTCGGATCGCGATCGTCTGGGTCGGGCCGTCGTCGTCGACGATGTCCGGGTCGGCCACGTCGCTGACGGCAACCGGCCAGCCGTCCTCGGGCGAAGCTCCCGCAACCGCGATGTCACCGCCGAGGTTGACCAGCACCCCGCAACCGGTGGCCGCGGCCGCAGCGGCAGCGGCGCGGTCGGCAGCCAGCCCTTTGGCGGTGGCGCCGAGGTCGAGCACCGTCTCCGCGGGGACGCGCACTCGCGACGCGGCCTCGTCGAGCTCGACGTGCTGCCAACCGACCGCCCGCTGGACGACCAGATGCACTGCCGGCCCCTCGGCGGGAACGAGGCGGAACGTGCGGTCGTAGCCGAGCCGGATCAGCGCGGCCCCAACGGTCGGGTCGACCTTGCCGTCGGTCCACCGCGCGGCGTCGACCGCGACGCGCAGCGCCTCGCACAGGAGCGGTGAGATCTCCACCCAGGCTCCCGCGGCGGTGTTCAGCCGGCTCAGCTCCGAGTCGGCGCGGAACCGACTGGCCGCGAGGTCGATCGCGGCAAGAACCTGCTCGACCTCGGCTCGCGCCGCGGGCAGTGCATCGGGTTGCGTGACGACGACCTGAGCGGAGGTGCCCAGGGCGCGCCAGTGCGCGACGGCCAGGCCGAGGCCCCGGGCCGCCACCCGCTGACGCTCCTCGCGCACCGGTGCCGTGCTCATCGCCGTGATGTCTCCGTCGCTTGATCAGGTGGTGGTGGTCTTGCTGCTTCCGGTGGAGTTGCCGCCGCCGCCGCCGTTCGGCGCTCCGGGGAACCCGCCTCCGTTCGCTGAGCTGCCGGCGAACAAGCGCTCGACCAGCAGCCGCGAGCCCGAGGTCCCGGGATAGGCATGCACGAACACGGTGTCGCCGACCTTCAACGCTGACAGCGTCGTCAGCGCGCCGTTGCGGACGATCTGGGTGTTCGACGTGATGGTGTAGGTGGCGGTTCCCGCCGTCGACCGGACCGTGACCGTCGATGAGCCCACTGCGGTCAGCGTGCCGGCCAGATGCTGCTCGCCGGCGCGTCCCCCCGGTGCGAAGCCGCCGGCCGGCGGCTGGCCCGGCAAGCCCTGAGTGCCGCCACCGTTCAGCGTGCCGGCGTTGGCGGCCGGGGTCAGCGGCTGGGAGGCGCCGTGGTGCAACGTGGTGACCGCCAACGCGCCCACCAACCCACCGGCCGCGACCAG
>JAVEEH010000071.1 GCA_030840545.1 Frankiaceae bacterium
CGGCACCACCCGCTCCTTGCTGCCCTTGCCGAAGACCCGGACCGTACGCCGCTCACGGTCGACGTCGTCGATGTCCAGGCCACACAGCTCGCTGACCCGCGCCCCGCTGGCGTAGAGCAGCTCCAGCGCGGCCAGGTCGCGCAGGCCGGTCGGGCTGTCGTCGAGGCCGGCGCGGTCGAGCAGCGCTGCCGCCTCGTCCGGCCGCAGGATCTCCGGCAGATGCCGGTGCGCCTTAGGCGAGGTCAGCGCCGTGCCGGGGTCGGCCGCGATCAGGCCGCGCCGGTGGGCCCAGGCAGTGAAGCCCCGGGCGGCCGAGGCTCGGCGGGCGAGCGTGGTCCGGCTGGCGCCCTTTGTGTGCTCCAGGGCCAACCATGACCGCAGCGTGCGCAGGTCGAGCTCGCCGGTCTCGATGTGGGCCCGCGCGGCATGGACCAGCAGGCTGGTGACGTCGCCGATGTAGGCGCGGACGGTGTGCGCCGACAGGTTGCGCTCCAACGCCAAATGGTCGGTGTACTGCTCGAGGATGCCGGCGAACGCGGCCGGCAGCGCGGCGTCGGTCGCAGGCGGGCCGGTCACGGGGTCACGCTGCGCTACGCCGCGGCCACCGTCAAGCACCACGCACCTACGGCGCGCCTCACCACCAGTCGAGCTCCTGCTGCTGCTGAACGGCGCGATGGGCCCGACGGTCCTTGCGGCCGAGAGCCGTCATCACCCACAGACCCTCGCCGACGCGTTCGACCAGCCCCTGGCTCTCGAGGGCGGCGAGGGCGGCCGCAGCCGCCCGCGCGGACACGGCGGCGGCGGTCGCGATCCCGGACACCTCCGCTGGCCGCTGGACCGGGACACCTTCGAACACCCGGCCCACGACAGGCCCGAGCAAGTCCCGGGCGCGCACCTGGCCGGTCGGCTGCTCGGCCAGCTCGCCGAGGTGTCCGCACATCTCGATGACCTCGTCCGCCTTGGTCACGAGCACGACATCCGGCCGTTCGCGCATGAACTGGTGGCAGCCGACGGACATCGCGGACGTCACCGGACCAGGGACCGCCATGACGTAGCGGTTGAGGTAGGCGGCGTGAACAGCGGTGGACTTCGCGCCGCTGCGGGGAGCCATCTCAACGACGACGGTGCCCAGCGCCAGGGCGGCGATCACCCGGTTACGGACCAGGAACCGGTGGCGCTGCGGCGCCGCACCCGGCGGGTGCTCGCTGAGGACGAGGCCCTCGTCGGCGATGCGTTCGTAGAGCGAGCGGTTACCCGGCGGGTAGGGGACGTCGACGCCGCAGGCGAGCACGGCCACCGTGGTCCCCTCGGCAGCGAGCGCACCGCGATGCGCGGCTGCGTCGATGCCGAACGCCAGACCGGACACGACCGACCACCCGCGCTCGGCCAACCCCACCCCGAGGTCGTGGGCCACGTGCACTCCGTAGTCGGTGGCCGCCCGCGTCCCGACGACCGCCACCGACCGCTCGGTGGCCTCGGCGAGCCTCAGCCGGCCGCGAACCCACAGGCCGAAGCAGTCGAGGTCGCGGTGTCGAAGGTCGCCGAGCGCAGTCGGCCACTCGTCGTCCCCCGGACACAGGAGTCTCGCTCCGACGGCTGCGGCGGTGAGGAGGTCCCGCTCACCCGACGCCGTCGCCAGCCGGT
This sequence comes from Frankiaceae bacterium, assembly GCA_030840545.1. Classification (GTDB taxonomy): domain Bacteria; phylum Actinomycetota; class Actinomycetes; order JAFAQI01; family JAFAQI01; genus JAFAQI01. Next base: position 1,645 of record JAVEEH010000071.1, read on the forward strand.
GCCGCAGGCCCTCGGCCTCGACATCGGGGATCTGCGCGCCGGCCTGGATGTCGGCGAGCGCCTGCGCGACACCGACCTTGCGGACATGCCGGCTCAACCCGAGCGAGCCCGGCTCGCAGACGCGCAGCAACGTCGCGGTCGCGACCCGATCAGCGTCGCTGATCACGCCGGCACCGCATGCGGCCGGACCACTCGGCTGCCGTGCCGGAGGCTCAACGCCTCGTCGATCTCGTCGGCGCCGACGTCGCCACCGGCGAGATCCGCCAGAGTCCAGGCGAGCTTGAGGACACGGTCGACCCCCCGGTTGGACAGCGTGCCGCGATCGAAGTCGGCCTCGATCAGTCGCATGAGATGGCGGGGCGGAGCCCACCGCCGACGCAGCACCGGACCGGGCACCTCCGCCGTGGTCGCCCACGGTGTCCCGCGCAATCGCTCCCGCGCACTCGCCCGCGCCGCCTCCACCCGGGCGCGCACGGCGGCGGTCGACTCGCCGAGAAGGCTCTCCCGCAGCATCGCCGGGCTCACGTCGTCCAACGTCACGACCACGTCGACGCGGTCCCGGAACGGCCCGGACAGCCGTGACTTGTAGCGCTGCAGCTGCGCCCCGGAGCACTCACAGCCCCGCCCGGCCGAGGCCCGCGCACCGCCGGTGCACGCGCACGGGTTAGCGGCCAGTACGAGCAGGAAGCGAGCCGGATAGGTGGCGATGCCACCAGCACGCGACAACGTGATCGAGCCCGCCTCCAACGGTTGGCGCAGCGAGTCGATGACCCGTCCGCCGAACTCCGGCGCCTCGTCGAGGAAGAGCACGCCGCGATGGGCGAGGCTGATGGCGCCGGGTGCGGCAATGCCGCTGCCGCCACCCACAACGGAGGCGAACGTCGCGGTGTGATGCGGCGCGATGAACGGTGGCCGGACGATGAGCGGGCGCCCCGGTTCGAGCCGGCCCGCGATCGAGTGCAGCCCGGTCACCTCGAGAGCCTCGTCATCGGTCAGGTCGGGCAGGATGCCGGGCAAGCGGGCGGCGAGCATCGTCTTGCCGACCCCGGGCGCCCCGGTGAGCAACACGTGATGCCCACCGGCTGCGGCGATCTCCATGGCGCGGCGCCCGCGCTCCTGGCCGGCGACATCCGCGAAGTCGGGCCACTCTCCGGCGTCGGGGATCGACGGCGGGCTCGGCGGCGGCGGCGAGTCCGGCACGAGCTGGCCCCGCAGCCAGCCACACAGCTCGCGCAGCGACGACACCGCCGTCACCTCTGCCTCGCGCACCAGCGCGGCCTCGCCGGCGTTGGCCCGCGGTACGACGAACCGCCGGTGTCCTTGGCGGAATGCGCCGATCACGGCCGGCAGCACACCGGTGACCGGCTTGACCGAACCGTCGAGGGACAGCTCGCCGAGCACGACGACGTCGCGCAACGCCCCGACCGGCAGCGACTCGGAGGCCGCCAGCAAGGTCGCCGCGATGGCAAGGTCGAACGCGCTGCCCCGCTTGGGCACCATCGCCGGGGAGAGCGCGACCGTCGTCTTGCGGTTGGGCCATGTCTCGCCGGAGTTGACCACCGCCGAGCGCACGCGGTGCTCGACCTGCTTGAGCACGCTGTCCGACAACGCGGTGAGCGTGAAGTGCGGCAGTCCGGTAGCGACGTCCACCTCGACCTCGACGACGTGCGCGTGCGTGCCGACAAGGGCAACCGACAGGGTCCGGGACAGCGCCATCAGAACGCCGCCCGCAGATGCTCGACGACAGCCGCGCCCACCGGCGAGCGCGTGACGCTGACGACGTCGAACCGCACATCAGCTCCGCCGGCCGGATGCTCCTGCAGCCACAGATAGGCCAACCGCCGCAACCGGTCGGCCTTGCGCCGGGTCACGGCCTCGGCGGGCATCCCGAAGCGGTCGGACGAGCGGGTCTTCACCTCGCAGATGACGAGGGCTCCCCGCTCGCGCGCGACGATGTCGATCTCGCCGTCCGCGCACCGCCAGTTGCGGGCGAGAATCTCCAGGCCGGCATCGGTGAGATGCCGGGCGGCGACGTCCTCGCCATAGCGCCCCACCGCGTCCTTCGCGCGCATGCGACCACCTCCGGCGCCACAGTGACCCGGGGCGACGTGCGGAAGCGGGGTGACATCAGCCATTGTGGACACTCGCACCGCATGTGCACCGTGTCCTCAGCGCCGGCGCACCAGGGAGGGTCAATGCCGTCGTTGCGTGACCTCGTGGCTTCGGTCGCCGGGCGGGTCGGCCTCGACGTCGAGCCGATCGCGCCGGGCGCGGCGCTGCTCACGCGCCGACGAGCGACGTCGTCCGGGGAACGCACGTCGCCGTACCGCGTCGCGCGGGCCACCGCCCGCACGGTGATCGTCACGCCGCGCAGCCACGACGCGCAGTTCCGCAAGCTGGAGCGCGGGACCTACAAGTGGCTCGGACCGGAACATCTTCGCCACATCATCAACACCTACGAGATCAACTGCGTGCTCGACGTCGGAGCCAACACCGGGCAGTACGGCGAGCTGCTGCGAGGCGTCGGCTACCGCGGTCACATCGTGTCGTTCGAGCCCGTCCCGAGAGTGTTCCGACAGCTCCGGCGAGCCACCGTGGGAGACCGGCGGTGGAACGCGCGCCGACTCGCGCTCGGTCGCGAGAACGGCTCGCTCGACCTGTTCGTCGTGTCGGGAACGTGCAGCTCGGCGCTACCGGCGAGCAGATACGGGATGGACCGCTTCACCAAGCTGGCCGAACCCAAGCAGGTCACGGTGCCCGTCCGGCGACTCGACGAGATTCTCGCCGAGGTGCTCCCCAGTGGGTTGGCCGACCCGCGCGTGCTGCTCAAGCTCGACACCCAGGGTTATGACCTCGAGGCGTTCGCCGGACTCGGCGACGGGGTGCGGCAGGTTGTGGCGCTGCAGTCGGAGCTCGCTCAGGTGCCGATCTATGAGGGCATGCCGACGATGCAGCAGTCGCTCGACGTGTTCCAGGCCGCCGGCTACGAGATCACCGGGCTGTTCCCCGTCACCCGCGACCCACGGACCGCGCGGGTGCTCGAGTTCGACTGTGTGATGGTGCGCGGCTCGGCGTTCCCGGAGCCGTCCGACGCCGGCAGCGCGCCCTAGGCGCGGGTGTCGACCTCGCCGTCGGGCTTGCCCGGAGGCACGACACCGGGCAGTGCCGCGCCGGCCTCGCTGGTGCCGGCGGCGGAATGAGTGCTCGGCACCGGCACTCCCTGGCTGTCGCCGGGCTTGGCGTCGACCGGTCCGTCGGAGGACTGCGGCGCCTGCGACGGCGTCGTCGCGATCGGCTCGTCCTTCTCCTGGTTGGCTGCCGGCGGATCGGGCAATGCGGCGTCGCCCTGGTGGTCGCTCACGATGACTGCCTTCCTCGAGGTCGAGGAAGACCTACCCCGTGAACCCGGGCTTATCTCCCGGCACCTCGAGATCGCTCTTCGCCAGCTCCTCGACGTTGACGTCCTTGAACGTCAGCACGCGGACGTTCTTGACGAACCGCGCCGGGCGATACATGTCCCACACCCACGCGTCATGCATCGACACCTCGAAGTAGGTCTCGCCACCTTCGGTGTGCTGCTGCACCTGCACGTCGTTGGACAGATAGAAGCGACGCTCGGTCTCGACGACGTAGGCAAACAGTCCGACGACGTCGCGGTACTCCCGATAGAGCTGCAGCTCCATCTCGGTTTCGTACTTCTCGAGGTCCTCGGCGCTCATGCCGTCTCCACCCAGTCGCCGTCCGGCTCAGTCTGGCGGATGACCGCGCCCTTCACGTTGACGTAGGAGAAGCGGTGCTCGGGACATGGCCCGTGGGTACGCAGTGCGGCCTGGTGCTCCGGCGTGACATAGCCCTTGTGCTCGTCGAAGGAGTAGTGCGGCCACTGCTCGTGCATCTCGACCATGATGCGGTCGCGGGTCACCTTGGCGACGACGGAGGCGGCGGCGATGCATGCAGCGACGCGGTCGCCCTTCCACACCGCGAGACCCGGCACGTCGAGGCCAGGCACCGGGAAGCCGTCGGTGAGGACGTAGGACGGGGAGACCGGCAGCTGGGCGAGCGCGCGGCGCATGCCCATGACGTTACAGACGTGCAGCCCGAGCCGGTCGACCTCACCGGGCGGGATGACGACAACGGTCCAGGCGAGGGCTCGTCGTACGACCTGGGCATAGACGCGTTCGCGGGCGGCCGGGGTGAGGAGCTTGGAGTCCGCCAGGCCCGGCACCTGTCCGCGCTTGCCCTCCGGCAGGATCACCGCCCCGACGACGAGGGGACCGGCACAGGCTCCACGCCCTGCCTCGTCCGCACCGGCAACCGGCCACAGGCCGCGGCGGGCGAGCGCACGTTCATAGCCGTAGAGCCCGGCGTCCCGCCGGATCGTCGATCCGCGGGTGGTCTCGGCTCCGGCAGACATCTCCGGCAGCGTACGACGTCGGACGGTCAGCCCGCGGGACGACGGCGGGACCGGGCCGCCCCCCGGCGGGTCCGGCGGCTTCGGGTCCGGCGTCGCAGCATCGTGATGGGCACTGCTCCCACGAAGCCCAGGCCGAGGGGGCTCGTCAGCGCCGCTGCGAGTCCCTTCTGATGAAACGTCGAGGGCACCGGCAACGTCCCCCAGTCGCCGATCGGCCAGACCTTGATGAAGGCGCGACCGATGACGTTGCCGGTCGGGATCGTCCCGTTGTGGTCCGCCTGGTGGGACGGGTCGCGTGAGTCAGCGGAGGAGTTGCGATGGTCACCCATCACCCACAACCGGCCCTTGGGCACCGTGACGTCGAAGTTCGAGTCGGACGGACGCGCGCCGGGATACAGGTAGGGCTCGACCAGCGGACGGCCGTTGACGGTGATGCGCCCCTGCACGTCACAACACACGACGTGGTCTCCACCGACCCCGATCACCCGCTTGATGAAGTCCTTGCTGCTCGGAGCCGCGACGCCCAGGGCCGAGCCGATGTCGTGGAAGAACCGCGCGATCGGGTTGCTCGGTGGCGTCGCCGTGAACTCGGGACTGTCCTGCCACGACGTCGGACCGCGGAAGACGATGATCTCGCCGCGATGCACGTCCCGGATGCGGTAGATGAGCTTGTTGACCAGGACCCGGTCGCCGATCTGCAGCGTGTTCTGCATGGAGCCGGACGGGATGTAGAACGCCTGCACCAGGAAGGTCTTGATCAGCAGCGCCAGGACGAGCGCGATGAGGATGAGGAACGGCAGCTCCCGCCAGAACGATCCCCGCCTGCGCCGATGCTTAGCGCCCGCAGCGGGCGTCGCATCCGTGCCGGGGGTCTCTGTCGCCGTCGCGCCGGGCTCGGCGGCAGCGGCCGGCCCTGGCGTTTCGTCGGGTGAGGTCACGGTCAAGGCGGGCGGAGTCAGCGCGCCGGGGCGGCGTCGCGCTTCTCCTTGATCTTCGCCTTCTTGCCGCGCAGCTCGCGCAGGTAGTAGAGCTTCGCTCGCCGGACGTCGCCGCGGGTGACGACCTCGATGTGGTCGACGATCGGCGAGTGGACCGGGAACGTCCGCTCGACACCGACGCCGAAGCTCACCTTGCGGACCGTGAAGGTCTCGCGCACACCGCCGCCCTGGCGTCGGATGACGACACCCTGGAACACCTGGATGCGCTCACGGTTGCCCTCGACCACGCGCACGTGCACCTTGACGGTGTCACCGGGGCGGAACGCCGGGACGTCGCTGCGCAGCGACGCGGCGTCGATCGAGTCGAGGGTCTGCATCAGGAATCCTTCATCGTCAGGTCGCGACGAACGTGTCAGTGGCGAGGAACCATGGTGCCACAGCGCGACGTCCGAGCGGTAACCCGGCGACCTATTCCAGCAGGTCAGGTCGCTGTTCCGCCGTACGACGCTCCGCCGCCTCGCGGCGCCAGCGCTCGACCGAAGCGTGGTCGCCGGACAGCAGCACCGGGGGCACGTCGAGGCCCCGCCAGCTCGCCGGCCGCGTGTAGACCGGCGCCTCCAGCAGGCCGGTGGCGAACGACTCGTCGACCGGACTGTCGGAGTTGCCCATGAATCCGGGCAGCAGCCGAGCCACCGCTTCGATGATCACCAGCACCGCCGCCTCACCGCCGGCGAGCACGTAGTC
>JAVEEH010000045.1 GCA_030840545.1 Frankiaceae bacterium
GTCGTCGACGCGACCACGCTGCCCCTGACCTCGCACGTCGGCATCGACCCGACCCGGCGGGTGGCGACGGCTGCCGCCCCGACGGTCGCTCCGGACGCCGACGACGTGTTGCGCTCCTTGACCGCCGCGGAGGTGCGTGAGACGGCTGCGGTCCTGCTCGCCGCCGAGGCCACCGGGCTCGCCGCCTGGTGTCTCGACACCGCCGTCGACTACGCGAAGGTGCGCGAGCAGTTCGGCAAGCCGATCGGTGCGTTCCAGGCCGTGAAGCATCGTTGCGCCGACATGCTCGCGGCCCTCGAGATCTCCCGCGCGTCCGTGTGGGACGCCGCGGTCGTCCTCGACGACGCCCCCGCCGGCGACCCGGAGCGTTCGCTCGCCGTCGCGGTCGCCGCGGCCACCGCGCTCGACGCGGCGGTCGAGTGCGCCAAGAGCTGCATCCAGGTGCTCGGTGGCATCGGGTTCACCTGGGAGCACGACGTCCATCTCTATCTCAAGCGCGCGCTCGCGACCCGGCAGCTGCTCGGCGGCGTGACGGCATGGCACACCGCAGCCGCCGGGCTGGCGAAGGACGGCGTACGCCGGACCCGCTCGCTCGACCTGGGTGCCGACGACCACGCGGCGCGGGACGAGGTGCGGGCCTTCCTCGCGACCCTCGACGGGCACGACGACAAGCAGCGGCGGATCGCGATCGCCGACGCCGGATATCTCGTGCCGCACTGGCCCGCGCCCTACGGCCGCGCCGCCGGACCGCTGGAGCAGCTCGTCGTCGACGAGGAGTTCCGCGCCGCCGGTGTCGCCCGGCCGGACCTCGTGATCGGCAACTGGGCGATCCCGACGATCCTGCAGTACGGCACGGACGCGCAGCGGGCGCGGTTCGTGCCGCCGACGCTGCACGGCGACATCACCTGGTGCCAGATGTTCAGCGAGCCCGGAGCCGGCTCTGACCTCGCGTCGCTACAGACGAAGGCGGCCCGGGTCGAAGGCGGCTGGTCACTGTCGGGGCAGAAGGTCTGGACGTCGGGCGCGCGCTCCGCCGACTGGGCGATCTGCCTGGCCCGCACCTCCTCCGGCGCCAACCGGCACGACGGCATCACCTACTTCCTCGTCGACATGCGCTCACCCGGGCTCGACGTCCGTCCGTTGCGTGAGCTCACCGGTGACGCGCTGTTCAACGAGATCTTCCTGACCGATGTCTTCGTCCCGGACGACTGTGTCGTCGGCGACGTCGACGACGGCTGGCGGCTCGCGCGCACGACGCTCGCCAACGAACGGGTCGCGATGAGCAGCGGCTCGGCGTTCCCGTCCGGGGTCGAGGAGCTGCTCGCCGCGCTGTCCACCTCGGCGGACCCGGACGACCCGATCGCCATCGCGCGGGTGGGTGCGCTCGTCTGCCTCGCCCAGGCCGACGCGATGCTCGGCGTCCGCGCGACGCTGGCGCGGGTGTCAGGCACCGATCCGGGGGCGGCGTCCAGCGTGCGCAAGCTGGTGGGCATGCACCTGCGCCAGGACGCCGCCGAGCTCGCGCTCGAGCTGACCGGTCGCGCCGCGGTCGTCGCCGACGGCGGCGCCGCTGCCGGCACGCTGCGACGGTTCCTCGCCAACCGGGCGCTCACGATCGCCGGAGGGACCAGCGAAGTGCTGCACAACGTGATCGGCGAACGCATCCTGGGGCTGTCCCGGTGACCGCCGACCTGCGCCTCGGGCTGATGCTCGGCTACTGGGGCGCCAACCCCGACGACGCGACCGAGACGGTGCTCGCGGCCGAGGCGTGCGGCTTCGACTCCGTCTGGACGGCAGAGGCCTATGGCTCGGATGCCTTCACCCCGCTGACCTGGTACGCCGCCCGCACCACCCGCATCAAGCTCGGCACCGGCCTCGTCCAGCTCTCCGCCCGCACCCCGGCAGCGACCGCGATGACGGCGGCGACGCTCGATGCCTTGTCCGGTGGCCGGCTGACGCTCGGCCTCGGCGTCTCGGGGCCGCAGGTCGTCGAGGGCTGGTACGGCGTGCCGTTCCCCAAGCCGCTCGAGCGGACCAAGGAGTACGTCGAGATCCTGCGCAAGGTGTGGCGGCGGGAGGTCGTCAGCAACGACGCGCCCCACTACCCGCTGCCCTATCCGGGTGGCACCGGGCTCGGCAAGCCCATCAAGCTGACGTTGCATCCGGTGCGGGACCGGATCCCAGTGCTGCTGGGTGCCGAGGGGCCGAAGAACGTCGCGCTCGCCACCGAGATCGCCGACGGCTGGCTGCCGATCTTTTACCACGTCGAACGTGCCGGCGACGTCTATGCCGATGCCCTCGCCGACGCTCCCGCCGGGTTCCAGGTCTGCTGCCCGGTGACGGTCGTCGTCAACGACGACGTCAACGCGGCGCTGGAAATCGTGAAGTGGACGCTCGCGTTCTACATCGGCGGGATGGGCGCGGCCAACCTCAACTTCCACCTCAACGTCATCGGCCGGATGGGCTACGACGACGCCGCGGCCGAGGTGCAGCGGCTGTTCCTCGCCGGCGATCGGGAGGCCGCGATGAAGGCCGTCCCGGACGACCTCGCCGACGGCATCGCCTTGTGCGGCCCGCTCGACCGCATCCGCGAGCGGCTCGAGCTGTGGCGGGCGAGCCCGGTGACGACGATCCTCGCCGGCGGCCTGCGCGACCCCGACCATCTGAAGGCCTTCGCCGACATGGTCCGCTAGACCCTCGACGTGTCAGACGCCGAGCACGTCATGGCGTGCTGACGGTCTGACAACTCGGCTTAGGCTGCGGGAGACATGACGCTCGACCTGCTCGACTGGCGGCGGCGGGTCGCTGCGCTCTACGCCGACGTCCGCGCCGCCGCCGATCCGGCGGCAGCTCACGCGATGTGGGCTGAGCGTCGCCAACAGCTGTTCTCGACCCATCCCCAGTCGGCGGACCGCAGCGCGGTGCTGCGCCACGCTCCCTACGACCCGGGCGCGCGCTTCGAGGCCACCCTGCGCACCGACCTCGAACCGGCACATCTCGACATCCCCACCGCCACCGACGGCGTCGTACCGTTCGACCGCATCGGCCGGGTCCACCTCGACGGCATCGGCACGCTCGACGTGTGGTGGCTGGCGTCGTACGGCGGCGGCGTGTGGCTGCCGCTGCGCGACGCCAACCCGGACACCTACGGTGGCGGCCGCTATGTGCTCGACACGGTGAAAGGCGCCGACCTCGGTGCTGACGCCGACACCCTGGTGCTCGATCTCAACTTCGCCTACAACCCGTCCTGCGCCTACGACGAACGCTGGGCCTGCCCGCTGGCACCGCCGGGCAACGTCCTCGACGTGTCCATCGGCGCGGGCGAGCTGCTGCCGGCCTGAGCGATCACGTCCCGCTGCACGATGCGCCGCCGCGGGCGATCTGGGCGCGCAGCGGCAAGTTGCGGGACGAGCCACCGACGTGCACGACGTAGCAGCCCGGTGCGACGCGCCACGCATGGGCGCGTGCGCTCCAGTAGGCGAACGAGCGGCGGTCGAGTCGCAGGGTCACCGTGGTGCTCTCCCCGGGCAGCAGCTGGACCTTGGTGTAGCCCTTCAGCTGCTTGGGTGGCTCGCGGGACGCCTTCGGGTCCGACACGTAGAGCTGCGCCACCTCGGCGCCGGCACGGGCACCGGTGTTGGTGACGTCGAAGCGGACCACCCCACCTGCGTGCGTCGGAGTCACGTGCAGGTGGGAGTAGCGGAACGACGTGTAGGACAGGCCGAACCCGAACGGGAACAGCGGCGTGATGTGTTTTGCGTCGTACCAGCGGTAGCCGACGAGGAGCCGCTCGCTGTATCTCGAGTGCGGGACACCGCTCTGGTTGGTGGTCCCCGGCCACTGCTTGCTCGAGCGGATCGGGCTGTCCGACATCTTCTTCGGGAACGTGTAGGGCAGCTTGCCCGATGGGTTGACGTCACCGAACAGCAGTGCGGCGGCGGCGTTGCCGTCCTGCTCGCCCGGGTACCACATCTCAAGCACGCTCTTCACGTGCTTGAGCCACGGCATCGACACGGGCTCGCCGTTCTGCAGGACGACGATCGTGTGGGGGTTAGCGGCAGCGACCGCGGAGATGATCGCATCCTGCGATGCGCCGGCTGCCGGCACGCAACCGAACAGCGTGCAGGTGCGACCGTCCATCGCCAGGCTCGCGCGGTCCTGGCCTTCGCTGTTGCCGTCGCCGGCGAAGACGATGGCGACGTCCGCGGCAGTGGCCGCTGCGACAGCGTCGGCGGTCGCGGCTCCGTTGGCATAGGTGACGACGTCGCCGTCGGCTCGCGCACGCGTGGTGATGGCCTGGAGCGGGGAGACGACGTTGGGGTTGGGGCCGGCGATCGGCACCCTGGAGCTGCCGCCGCCCTGGTAGAAGTTCTGGGCGCCGGACGGGCTGGCCGGGTCGCCGATGACCGCGATGCGCTTGCCGAGCTGACGCAGCGGGAGCTGGCTGTTCGCGTTCTTGAGCAGCACCGAGCCGCCCTCGGCGGCCTCGAGCGCGATCGCCTTCTCCTGGGCGGTGTCGACGTTGACCGCTGCTGCCGCGGGCTCGGCCGGCGGTGGGTTGTCGAAGACACCGACACGGAACAGGCTGCGCATCAACCGGAAAACCATGTCGTCGAGACGCGCCATCGAGACCTTGTGTGCCTGCACCGCCGCCTTCAACGGCGCCGAGAAGTAGGTGCCTTTGCCGATGGTCTGCTCCTGGTCGAGCCCGGCGTTGGCCGACGCAACCGTCGAGTGGGTCGCGCTCCAATCGGACATGACCCACCCGGTGAAGCCGAACTGCTTCTTCAGCACAT
>JAVEEH010000054.1 GCA_030840545.1 Frankiaceae bacterium
ATCGGAATGACAACGGTTTTCAGTCCCACTAAGTTGGGGTCATGGCTGTCCTCGTCGCGCTCGCCGCCGTGTTCTCCACCGCGATGGGCGGCCTGTTCGCACTGCGCCACCGCGATCACCTGCACCTGATCCTCGGCTTCACGGCCGGCGTCATCGTCGGTGTCGTCGCGTTCGACGTCCTGCCGGAGATCGCCGACCTCAGTGCCAGCACCGGGCTGGACTTCAAGACCGTCATGATCGCGATGGCCGGTGGCTTCCTGGGCTTTCACGCGATCGAGAAGATGCTGCTCGTGCACAACGTCCACGAGGACGAGTACGCCGGCCACCACCACCCGACCGTCGGGTTGGCATCGGCGCTGGCGCTCTGCGGCCACAGCCTCACCGACGGCATCGCGATCGGGCTGGCCTTCCAGATCGACCACAACGTCGGGTTCGCCGTCGCGATCGCCGTCGTCGGGCACGACTTCGCCGACGGGCTCAACACCGTCTCCTTGATGCTCACCCATGGCAACGCCCGACCGAGGGCCGTCGCCCTGCTCGTGCTCGACTGCCTCACGCCCCTCGCGGGGGCGGCGCTGACGCTGCTGTTCCACGTCCCCGACCGCGGCCTGCTCATCTATCTCGGTGTGTTCGCGGGATTCCTGCTCTACATCGGAGCGAGCGACATCCTGCCCGAGGCGCACGCCAAGCACCCGTCGCTCGCGACACTCGCGCTGACGGTTTCCGGCGTCGGCCTGATGTACGGCGTGACGGCGGTGCTGCCATGATCGCAACCGGCGCGGGTGGTGTGACCCGGGCCCAACGCGCTGTGCTGGCTGCGCTTGTCGACGCGCCGTCGTTCGCATCCGCGCAGGAGATCCATGCGCGGTTGCGGGCGAGCGGTGAAACGGTCGGCCTGACCAGCGTCTACCGGGCGCTGCAAAGCCTGACCGAGGTCGGCGACGTCGACGTCCTGCGCACCGACGCCGGCGAGGCTACCTATCGCCGCTGCGACTCCGACCGGCATCACCATCACCTCGTCTGCCGGCACTGCGGCGCGGCCGTGGAGGTCGAGGCCCCCGAGCTCGAGCGTTGGGTGGCCGACGTAGCCAGCCGGCACGGCTATCGCGTCGACGACCACACCCTCGAGATCAGCGGCGCGTGTGGCCGCTGCGCGACGTCTTGAGGCCGGGTCGTATCGTCCGCGCATGACGACCGACGGCGCTGCTCCCGTCCCGATCGCGCGGACAGCACACAAGTTTCTCGAGCCGATCCACACGCACATCTACTTCGTGCCCGAGGCCGGCGAGCACTACCTCGCCGCCGGTGTGAAGGGCGGACGTCGGGGCTACTTCGCCAGCCGCTCGGCCCCTCTTGGCGTTGTTCCGGCCGAGGTCGTCGTCGCGACGTTCTACAACTTCTCATCGGTGCTGGTGCACAAGGCGATCCCTTCCGCGTGGGAGGCCTCGACACCGGACGCGGTGCTGACGGCCAGGTTCGCCGCGGTTGACGCAGCACTTCGCCGGCTCCTCGGTGACGACGTCATCGACTCCGATGACATGGCCGAGGCCGCGTCGCTGGCGCGCGAGGCGACGACCGCCGCGACGACCGAAGGCAGGCCGTTGTTCGCCGGCCACGCCGCGCTGGAGTGGCCGCAGCCGGCACACCTGCAGCTGTGGCATGCCGCGACGTTGTTGCGCGAGCATCGCGGCGACGGCCACATCGCCGCGCTGGTGCTGGCCGGGCTCAGCGGACTCGAGGCGGCGGTGTCCTACCAGGCGCTCGGCAAGGGCTTGCCGGAGGACCTCATGCGCGACACCCGCGGCTACTCCTCGGAGGAGTGGTAGAAGACCAAGCAGACGTTGCGCGACAAGGGCATCTTCGATGCCGACAACGCCTTCACCGACGCCGGCGCTCGCCAGCGCGCGGACATCGAGTCTCAGACCGATGTCGCGGCCGCGGCGCCGTACGAGCACCTCGGCGTCGACAAGACCAACCGGTTGATCGAGCTCGCCCGACCGTGGGCGCGCTCGATCAGCAAGCAGATCTTCGGCTAGGAGACTTCCGGTGGCAGAACAACGCTTCGACGGCAAGGTCGCGTGGATCACCGGTGGCGCCAACGGCTTCGGCGCCGGCGTCGCCCGCCGGCTGTCCGGGCTCGGTGCCCGGGTCGCGATCAGCGACATCGACGCCGACAACGGCGAGCAGGTGGCGAAGGAGGTCGACGGCGCCTTCGTCCGCTGTGACGTGACGTCGTACGACGAGAACGTCGCAGCAGTCGCGCAGGTGGTCGACACCTTCGGCAAGCTCGACGTCGCCTTCCTCAACGCAGGGATCGCGACCGGCGTCGGCATCGGGGACGACTTCGACCTGACGCGTTATCGCCTCGCGATGGGCGTCAACCTCGACGGCGTCGCGTTCGGCATGCAGGCAGCACTGACGGCGATGGCAGAACGCGGCGGTCAGATCGTCGCGACGGCGAGTCTCGCCGGGTTGACGGCAACACCCTTCGACCCGTTCTACGGCGCCAACAAGCACGCAGTCGTCGGACTCGTGCGTGCGGTCGGCGCGGCCTACGCCGACAAGGGCATCCACGTCAACGCGATCTGCCCCGGCTTCGCCGACACCAACATCGTGAGCCCCGAGGCGCGCGACGCGCTGGACAGCATCGGGGTGCCGTTGCTCCCGGTGGACCGGGTGGTCGACGCCTTCATGTCAGCGATCACGAGCGGTGAGGGCGGCCAGTGCTGGTATATCCAGCCCGGCCGCGACAGCGAGCCGTTCCGTTTCCGCAACGTGCCGGGCCCACGCGACGAGACCGGCGCCCGGGTGTCGGAGCACGCCGGTGACGTGCAGTCGACGCTCACCGAGCGTGGGGCGCACTGACGCACGTCCAGCCGTCAAGATGACGACATGAACGTCGACGACTTCGTGACCGCGGGGTTGTACTCGCCGGACGCACCCGGCGCGGCTGACCGGCTGCTGTTGCTGCGGCACCTGGTCGATGCCGGCGCGTCCGCCGAGGAGATGCAGGCGGCCGACCGTGCGGGTCTGCTGCCCTGGGTCGCGGTTGACCGGCTGTTGGCCGACGCGACGCACGGCCTCACCCGCGAGCAGGTAGCCGAACGCGTCGGGATCCCGGTCGAGTTCGTCGACCGGGCGAACCGCGCCCTCGGCCTCCCCCGACTCAGCGGCCCCGCCTACGCCGAGCAATCGGTGGCCGCGTTCGCGGCGGCCGCGGCGTTCTTCGGCGCCGAGGCCACCCTGCAGTTCAGCCGGGTGGTCGGCAGCTCGATCGGCCGCATCATCGACGCCGCCAACTCCCTGTTCGCGCACGAGGTCGGTGCCGACCTGCAGGCATCGCCCGGATCGGAGCTCGAGCTCGCCCGGCAGGCCGAGGACGCCACCCGGTTGCTCCTCGAGCTGCCGGCCACGATCGGCGCGCTGTTCCCGGCGTACGTCAAGGACTCGATCCGCCGGCTGCGGCTGACCGACCAGGAGCCGTCCGGCGACGTCCGCATAGCCGTCGGCTTTGTGGACCTGGTGGGTTCGACCCGGCTCGCCCAGCAGCTGTCCGGCCGCGAGCTCGCCCAGGCGGTCGGCGAGTTCGAGACTGCTGCCTACGAGCTCGCGCTGGCCCACGACGGTCGCATCGTGAAGTTCATCGGCGACGAGGCCATGTTCGTCACGCCGGACCCGAGGTCCGCCTGCGCGATCGGGCTCGGGTTGTGTGAGATGGCGTCCGGCCACCCCCGGCTGCAGGGGGCGCGTGGGGCGGTCGGGTTCGGCCCCACCGTGGCGCAGGACGGCGACTACTACGGGCCGGTGGTCAACCTGACCTCTCGCCTGACGTCGGTGGCCACTGCCGGGCAGCTTCTGGGCACCGTCGCGCTGCAGACCGCGGTCGAGGCCACGTCGGCGGGCTATCGGTTCGCGCCGGCTGGTGCGCACACGCTGCGTGGCTTCGACGAGCCGATCGACGTGGTGTCGATCGTTCGCGGCACCGGGTAGGAATCGGGCGCCCGGCGTCGAAGAGGTCATGCAGGCCTGTTCCAGCCCAGGCTCCTCCGACCCCAGCGAGGCATCGATGCGCACGTCCACCCGTCCCTGGCGAATCCTCGCCGCTGTCGCCATGACCGCGGTGACGGTCAGCGGCGGCGTGGCGAGCAGCGCGAGCGGGGCGTCCGCGCCCAAGGGCCCCTACGCCGGGCCGGTCAAGGACGTCCCCTGCGACAAGGGCTCGCTGCCCGAGAAGACCCAGGGCCGTGCGCCTGCGGCGGACTTCACCAGCGGCCGGGCGGCCAAGGGCTACACCTGCAACGCCCGCCAGATAAGCCACTTCGGGACGACCGGCGGCTACCGGGTGGAGCGCTACGTCGACAAGGCGGGCCACGAGTGCGCCTTCTATGACTCGACGCTGCTGTTCCCGACGAGTGCTGGCGATGCGGGTGCCGAGACCACCGGCACCTATGTGATGGACATGTCCAACCCGGCGCATCCGGTGCACACCGACACGCTGCGGACGCCCGCCTTCCAGACCCCGCACGAGTCCGTCCGGCTCAACGTGAAGCGCGGCCTGCTCGTCGCCGACATGGGCTACCCGACGGCGAACCCGGGCTTCGTCGACGTGTTCGACGTGAGCAAGGACTGCCGGCACCCGGTGCTCGACTCGTCGTCGCCGATGGGCGTGCTGGGTCACGAGGGCGGCTTCTCGCCGGACGGCAACACGTTCTGGGTCGCATCGCTCTATGCGCACACACTGGCGGCGGTCGACCTGACCAACCCGCAGGCTCCGGTGCTGCTGTGGGCGTCGCGGGACTACTCGCCGCACGGCGTGTCCATCAGCAACGACGGCAACCGGCTCTACATGGCCGAGGCGGCGTTCAGCAGCGGCTTCTCGGGGTTGACTGTCCTCGACGTCAGCCAGGTGCAGAAGCGGGTGCTGAACCCGACGGTCACACTCGTCAGCCGGTTGACCTGGCCGCAGGTCAGCACCCCGCAGAACGCGACGCCGTTCACCCGCAACGGTCACAAGTACCTGCTGGAGACCGACGAGTTCGGCTCCGGCGCGAACATCGGTGCCGCAAGGCTCATCGACATCCAGAACGAGAAGAAGCCGTTCGTCGTGTCCAACCTGCGACTCGCGGTCAACGACGCGAAGGCGCAAGGGCCCTCGCTCGAGGGCGACCCCGGCAACGACCAGCCGTTCCAGGGCTACCAGGGCCACTACTGCTCGCTGCCGAGCCGGGTCGACCCCAACATCGTCGCCTGCAGCTTCATCATGTCCGGCCTGCGGGTGTTCGACATCCGCGACCCGAAGGCGCCGAAGGAGGTCGCCTACTTCAACAAGCCACTGCTCAAGGGCGGCAACACGGTGCCGACGAAGGCGGGCGCGTTTGCCATGTCGGCCCCGGCGTACGACGAGAAGACGCACGACATCTGGTACTCCGACGGCAACACGGGCTTTTACGTCGTACGGCTCACCAAGGCCACCGGCATCGCGACATTCGCCAGCCACGTGATGCTCCCCGGCAACTGAGATCCACGCCGAGCCCGTGGAATAGTTGACGGGGCAACTATCTTGGACCTCGTAGGAGGTTCTCATGCCAGCCATCACGGTTGACGACGTCACCACTCTCGGCCGCATCGCGGCAGTCGACGCTGCCGTCCGACAGCGGCCGGTCCGCTCGGTCACCACCGCACCCAGCGGTTTCGAAGGAGAAGGCTTCCCGGTCCGCCGAGCGTTCGCCGGCGTCGACCTCTCCGACCTCGACCCGTTCGTGCACCTCGACCAGATGGGCGAGGTCGACTACGCCCCGGGCGAGCCCAAGGGCACCGCGTGGCATCCGCACCGCGGCTTCGAGACCGTCACCTACCTCGTCGACGGCACGTTCGAGCACCAGGACTCCAACGGTGGCGGCGGTCTGATCACCAACGGTGACACTCAGTGGATGACGGCCGGCAAGGGCATCTTGCACATCGAGAAGCCACCGGAGGCGCTGGTGACGAGCGGCGGTCTGTTCCACGGCGTCCAGCTCTGGGTCAACCTGCCCCGCGACAAGAAGTGGGCAGCTCCGCGCTACCAGGATCTCCGCGGCGACAGCGTCGGCCTGCTCGCATCGAACGACGCCGGCGCGCTCGTCCGCATCATCGCCGGCGATGTCGCCGGACACGACGGGCCCGGGTCGACCTACACGCCGATGACGATGCTCCACGCCACCGTGTCGCCCGGCGCCGCACTCGCCCTGCCTTGGCGCACCGACTTCAACGCGCTGGCCTACGTGCTGTCCGGCGAGGGCCACGCCGGCACCGAACGCCGTCCCGTCCGCACCGGCCAGCTGGTCGTATTCGGCGCCGGCGACGCGATCACCGTCGCGGCCGCAGGCGGCCAGGAGAGCCGACGGCCGGCGCTGGAACTGCTGCTCCTCGGCGGCCGCCCGATCCGGGAACCGGTCGCCTGGGGTGGACCCTTCGTCATGAACACCAAGGCCGAGGTCCTGCAAGCCTTCGAGGACTTCCAGGCCGGCCGCCTGGGCTCGGTCCCGGCGCAGCAGTCCTGACCGCACCGACGGCTCAGCCGAGCAGACTCCGCTGGATGTCGGACTCGACGTTGTCGTAAGGCAGGAAGCGCCCGACCAGGTCGACCCGAACGATGGATGAACGCTTGTCGCTGAGGTAGCCGAGTGCCGCTGCCGGCATGTGGTCGGCCGAAGCGAAGAGCATCGGCCCGCCGGTAACACTCAGCCGGGCGGACTCGAGCAACCCCGGCATCTGATGGTCGGGACTCACGACGCCTACGTGGCGCGGCGCACCGAAGACCGCCCGGGCCACCATCACCGCGGTGTCGGCCGCGTCGGACCCGACGAGCGCCGTCGCGGCCGGGTCCGCCTTGGCCGCGGCGGCGCCGACGGCATAGCGCGTGGTGACCTTCGGATGACGCGCCAACCACCTGGTCGTGTCGGCCGACTGTTGGGTGCCGTTGGTGAGCAGCACGACCCCATGACGGCGGACCGCGGCCGGCCCTGCCGCCCACGCGGCCGCATAGTCGTCGACGCTGACCTCGAACGCCGAGGTGACAGTCGATGTCGCGGCGATCGACCGCGCGATGATGCGCGCCGTCCCGGCCGGCGTCGCGCCGGCATAGCGCGTCACCTTGTAGCCCAGCCCGACGAGCGCGGTGCGGACGTCATCACTCACGACGGTCGGGCCGCCCAGGAGATAGACCCTGCCGCCGGCTGGCAACACGCGCTGGATCTCCGCGCGAGTGGGCGGCAACAGCGACGACTGCGACGTCACGAGCACCGGTGCGTTGCGGGCGGCGGCGAGCGGCCCGGCTGCCAGTGCGTCCGGTGAGCTCGTGCGCCGGGTCAGGACCACGGCGCCGGCTTGGCCGTCACCGAACGTCGCCTGCGACACCGCGATGGCGGTGCCGACACCGTTGGCACCGACGAGTCGATGCACCTTCGTCGTCACCGTCGTGGGATAGCCAGGACCGGCCTTGCTGGTCGCGACAACAGCGACGGTGTAGTCCGTGCCCGCGGACAGCCCGGTGAACGATGCCGTCCTCGCGTCAGCGGCAACGGATCGCGCCTGACCGCCGGGGTTCACCGTCACGCGGTAGCCAGTCACCGGCGCACCCGCAGTCGACGGCGGTGGTTGCCACCCCACCGTCGCCGTGCCCTGGTCAACGGTCGCGGTGACGCGGGTCGGCCGTCCCGGCGGCGACAGGACGTGGAACCACTCGCTGCGCAGCCCGAAGTCGTAACGGAACGTCGCGCCGCTCATCGACACGTTGCCGTTCGAGCCACGCAGCGTCAACGTCGAGATACGGCCGCCCCATTGCCCGTGACCGTCGCGGCCGGTGACGACGATCGACCGCAAGGTGCCGAGCTGGTTGCCGAACGCCGCTGAGATCGTCGACGCGGACACCGACGCAGCCCAGGAGTGCACGCTGCTCGGGACGAGACCGTCGTAGGGGTCCCGACGCGCCGGCAGATAGGGCTGTCCGCCGGACACCGTCCAGCCGCCGTCCGACGACGAGAACTGCGTGAACGCAGGCTTGTTGTTGGAATCGCGCAGCACCATCGCCGTGTGCGCCGACGGATCCTGGGTGGCCTTCACCGCCGCCGTGCTCGACGCTGCTTCACCCGGCATGCCGACATACATCTGGTCACGGGTGTCGTCGTAGACGTCGTAGTAAGGCGCGTTCTTCGGATGCGCGATCTCGTACGACGCATAGCTGCGGG
>JAVEEH010000057.1 GCA_030840545.1 Frankiaceae bacterium
CAGGACTACGGCGACTTTTTCCCGGACAACCCGCAGAACCTCGAAGAGCTCGTCGACTCACTTGCCCGCCGCGCGGCGGCGGCCCAGCGGTTGATGAACACGCTCTCGCCGGAGCAGCAGGCCGAGCTCGCGGAGCTGATGATGCAGGCGATGCAGGACTCCGGTCTGGCCGGCGAGATGTCGCGCCTGTCGGACCAATTGCGCGCGCGGCGCCCGGAGCTCGACTGGAGCGGGCGCGAACGGATGCGTGGCGACACCCCGCTCGGGCTCGGCGACGCGACGACGGCACTCGAGGAGGTCGCCGACCTCGATGAGCTGGAGGCGGCCCTTTCGCAGGACTACCCCGGCGCGTCGCTCGACGACGTGGACCCGGAGCTGCTGGAGCGGGCACTCGGCCGCAACGCGGTCGATGACATGGAGGCGCTGCGCAACATCGAACGCGAGCTGCAGCGGCAGGGATATCTGCAACGCTCGCAGGGCGATCTCGAGCTGACCCCTCGCGGTCTGCGTCGCCTCGGTGAGACGGCGCTGCGGCGGGTGTTCACCCAGCTCGAAGCGCACGGGCGCGGCGACCACGACATGCGCGACGCCGGCGCGGCCGGGGACCCGACCGGCGCGACCCGGGCCTGGCAGTTCGGCGACGAGCAGCCGATCGACGTCGTACGGACCATCCGCAACGCCGTGCTGCGCACCGGGACCAGCACCCCGGTGCGGCTGCACGTCGACGACTTCGAGGTCGTCGAGACCGAGCGCCGATCCGGCGCCGCCGTCGCGCTGCTCGTCGACCTGTCCTACTCGATGGCGCTGCGCGGCACCTGGGGGGTCGCCAAGTCGACGGCGCTCGCGCTGCACACGCTGGTGACCACGAAATACCCGCAGGACGCGATCGAGGTCATCGGCTTCTCCAAGTACGCCCGGGTGCTGCAGCCCGCCGAGCTGGCCGGGCTGTCCTGGGACATGGTGCAGGGCACCAACCTCCAACACGCGCTGATGCTCGCGTCCCGACACCTGGCCCGCCACCCCGACGCGGAGCCCGTCGTCCTGGTCGTCACCGATGGCGAGCCGACCGCGCACCTGCTCGCCGACGGCAGCGCGTGGTTCGACTGGCCGACCCACCCCGAGACCGTCGCGGTGACGATGGCCGAGGTCGAGCGGATCACCCGCCGCGGCGCCACGATCAACGTGTTCATGCTCGACGACGAGCCCGGGCTGGTGCGCTTCGTCGAGTCGCTCGCCCAGCGCAACGGCGGGCGGGTGTTCGCCCCGGATCCTGCCTCGTTGGGCGAATACGTCGTCAGCGACTACCTGCGGGCCCGCAAGGGCAGACGCGCGAGCGCCTGAGCAGGATTTCCGCCCGCGGCGTCGAAAACTGCAGGTCAAGACCGACCGGAAGGCAACTGCCATGGCCGCCTCGCCCTATGACCTGACGCGCACGACCGACTTCGGCGCTCCGCAGCGCTCGCGGTTCTCGCTGGCGCGCCTGCGCGCCGGCGGTCTGGGCGGCGGCTTCGGTCTGCTGGTCATCGCGGTCGGTCTCCTCGCGATCGGCATCGGCTGGAACGGCATGGCCGGCGGTGGCGGCGAGGTCAACGGCGTGCCGAACCTCAACGCGCAGCTGCCGTGGCTCATCTCCGGCGGTGTTCTCGGCCTGGCGCTCGTCGTGTTCGGTGCCGCGATGCTCATCGTGCACAACGCCCGCAGCGACCGGGCCCGGCTCGAGGCCAAGCTCGACGAGCTGGTCGCCGCGGTGTCCCGCGGTGCGGCTGTCACGACGCCCTATCCCACCGGCCCGCAGCCGACTGCCGCCGGCGTCTTCCTGGCCGGTGGCTCGGCCTACCACCGGCCGGACTGCCGCCTCGTGCAGGGGCGCGACGACGTCACGTTCGTGACCGAGGGCGACGCCAGCGTGCGCGACCTCAAGCCCTGCCGGGTCTGCAAGCCCGCCGAGACCCTCGCCCGCTGACCGCAACCTGACCCACGAGCTGTCAGACCCTCCGCACGCCAGGGCGTGCCCAGCGTCTGACAAGTCGCAGGGGGGTTAGCCGAGGTAGGCGGTTCGGAGGTCGCCGCTCTTGGCGAGCTCCGCGCCACGCCCGTCGAAGGTGATGGTGCCCTTCTGCATGACGAGCGCCTGGTCGGCGTAGGGCAGGACCCCGATGTTCTGCTCGACGATGACGACCGTCGTGCCGTCGTCGTTGATCTGGTCGACGACCTGGAACACGGTCTGCGTCAGCTTCGGTGACAGACCGAGCGAGGCCTCGTCGATGAGCAGCAGCCGCGGCTTGCTCATCAGGGCGCGGCCGATCGCGAGCATCTGCTGCTCGCCGCCGGACAGCGTGCCGGCGAGCTGCGCGGCGCGCTCCTCCAGCCGGGGAAAGTAGCCGAAGACCCGTTCCATCTGCTGCTTCTGGACGGAGCGGTTCGTCCACGCGCCGAGCTCGAGGTTGGTGCGGACGGAGAGTCCGGGGAAAACCCGGCGACCTTCCGGGCAGAGCGCGACGCCGCGCTTCACGATCTCCGAGGACGGCAGCTTGCTGATGACCTCACCGTCGAAGCGGACCTGGCCGCCCCAGGTCTTGAGCAGCCCGACGACGGTGTTGACGGTCGTCGACTTGCCGGCACCGTTGAGACCGAACATGACCGCGGTCTCGCCCTCGGCCACCGAGAACGACACGCCTTGCAGCACCGGCACACTGCCGTAGCCGGCGCGCAGATCCTCGACCTCGAGCAGGGCGGTCATGACGCCTCCTTGCGTGCGGCGGCGCGCTTGGCCGGGGTCTTCTTGGCCGGTGCCTTCTTCGTGGCGCCGGTGGCCTTGCGCGGGGCCCGGGCCGCGGACTTGCGCTGGACCGGGGCGTCCGCCGGTGCGATCTCGTCGGCCGGCGGCTCGTCCTCGGGTGTTTCGGTCTGGGCGAGCGCGTCCGGTGCCTCGCCGCCGAGATAGGCCGCGACCACCTCGGGGTGGTTCCGCACGTGGTCGGGGTCGCCCTCGGCGAGCAGCTTGCCGAAGTTGAGCACGTAGACGTAGTCGCAGACGGCCGTGACGAGCGGCACGTGGTGCTCGATGAGCAACATCGTCACACCGAGCTCCTGGCGCAGGTTGAGCAGCCGCTCGCCGAGCTGGTCGGACTCCTCCGGCCCCATACCGCTCGACGGCTCGTCCAGCAGCAGCACGTCCGGGTCGGTCGCCAGAGCGCAGCCGAGCTCGAGCAGCTTCAAGGTGCCGTAGGGCAGCGCCCCGATGCGCCGGTCGCGGATGTCGGCGAGGCCGAGGAGGTCGAGAATCGCCTCCGCGTGAGCGGTCAGCTCCTTCTCCCGCTGCCGCACCGTGGAGACGCCGGCGATCGCTTGCAGCGACCCATAGCCGGCGCGGGTGTGCTGGGCGGTGAGCAGGTTTTCCAGCGCGGTCTCGGACTTGACCATACCGACGTTCTGGAACGTCCGGCCGATGCCGAGCGCTGCCTTGCGATGCGGCGGGAGCTTGGTGACCTCGCGGTCGCGGTAGTAGACGGTGCCGTGGGTCGGCTTGTAGAAGCCAGTGATGCAGTTGAACGCGGTCGTCTTGCCGGCGCCGTTCGGACCCATCAGTCCGACGATCTCCCACTCGTCGACGCGCAGGTTCAGCCCGTCGATAGCGGTGAGACCACCGAACTTGATCGTGAGGTCGCGCACCTCAAGCACGGACACTGGAGCCCTCCATCGCGCCTACGCCGGCGTCACCGTCGGGGTCGTGCAGGGTGAAGGGGTGTCCGGCGAACCAGCGGGCGAACGGCCGGATGACCTGGCCGAGCCCGCCCGGGTTGAGGATGACCGTCTGGAGCAGCAGCACTGCGCCGATGACGTTGGCGATGTAGAACTTGTTGTTGCCGTAGTAGGTGCCCCAGTGCGTCTTGTCGGCAACCCACTGCAGCAACGGGCTGATCGGGCTGACCAGAGCGAAGAAGGCGCCAGCGCCCATGACGCCACCGCGGTTGGCGAGCCCGCCGACCACCACGACGACGACGAAGGTCAGCGCCAGGTTGAACCCGGCGATCGCGGTGAAGTCCTTGTCGGAGAACTCCTGCGACCAGAAGGCAAAGACACCGCCGGCCAGCCCGGCCATGGCGCCGGAGATCGTGAAGCCGAGGAGCTTGTAGCGAAGCACGTCGACGCCGAACGCGGCCGCGACCAGCTCGTTGTCGCGCAGAGCGACGAGCCCGCGACCGACCTTGCTCTTACGCACCCGGACGTCGATGTAGTAGCAGATCGCAACCATCGCCAAGGCGAAGAGGTAGTAGCGGTATTCGCTCGAGATGAACGTCGGCCGGTAGGCAGAGACACCTGCTTCATGACCGTTGAGGCTTGGCAATGTGAAGATCGCATCGGCGAAGACGCTGCCGAACACCAGGGTGACGAGCGCGAGGTAGAGCCCGCGGATGCGCAGCGCCACCGCGCCCAGTAGCAATGCTGCGGCGCCGGCGGCTGCCGCAGCCGTCAGCATGCCGATCGCGAACGTGAACGGGTCGGCGGGTGTGACGCCAGTGCTGACCACGTTGGCGGCCGTCAGCGCGCCGAGACCGACGAACGCCTGGTGCCCGAGCGAGATCTGCCCCGTGTAGCCGGTCAGCACATTCATCGACAGGCCGACCATGACGAAGATGGCCGCGTAGGCCGCAACGTGGCCGAACGTGTCGCTCTTCAAGGGCAGCAGGAACAGCACTGCGACCAGCGGAGCAGCCGCGACGGCCCGAGCGGCGAGGCGAGATGGGCCGGGGCGCCTGTTCGTCACCGTCGTTGTCATCAAGGCTTCAGTCTGGACGGCCATCAGGTCTCGGACCCCAGCAGGCCTCGTGGGCGGAACAGCAGCACCGCCAGCAGCACGGCGAAGACGGCAAGCTCGGCCTGGCCACTGTGCACATGATTGAGGCCGGGCACGAACGACGCGTCCACGTTGGCGAACGCCTCGATCAAGCCGAGCGACAGCCCACCCACGAACGCACCGGGAAGGCTCGTCATGCCGCCGAGCACCGCGGCGGCGAACGCCACCGTGAGCGTCGTACCGGTGAAGGCGCCGGGCGTCACCGTGCCCTGCGGCGGGACGGCGAGCAGCACCCCGGCAACACCGCCGAGCAGACCGGCGATGCCCCACGAGATCAGTGAGATCCGCTCGACCGAGATGCCGACCACCCGCGCAGCGGTGGCGTCCTGGCTGACCGCCAGGATGGCCGTACCGGTGCGGGTGTAGCGGAAGAAGTAGAACGCGCCGACCGCGAGTACGACGAGCATCGCGAGCTTGGCAAGGTCCTGGTAGAGGATCGGGATGCCGTCGACGCGGCCGATGAACGGCTGCACTTTGAGCACGTCGCTGATCGTCGGCAGCGACTGCGTCTTGGGATACGGCAGCAGTCCCTCCACACCGATCAGCAGCAAAGCAACGCCGACGGTGCCGACGACCAGGATGACTTTGGCTCGGTTGAACATCGGCCGGATCACCAGCCGCTCGGTGAGCAGCGCGATGCCGACCGACGCCAGGAGCCCGATCGGCACGGCGACGAAGAACGGGAGCTTCGGCAGCACGCCGGTGCCTGAGTAGAAGACGTAGGTGACGATCGCCCCGACCGTGGCGAACTCACCCTGGGCGAAGTTGAAGATTCGGTTGCTCTTGTAGAGGAGGACGAGTCCCAACCCCAGCAGCCCATAGGCGGCACCATTGGCGATGCCGTTGATCAGCGGGCTGAGAAAGTTGATCTGAACGCTGAACTGCGTCGCCCCGAGGACGGCTTCGTGCATATCAGTAAGCGCTCAGATAGTTGCTGCCGACGGTGTCCCAGGCGCCGGGCTGCTTCTGGTTGGGCTCGGTCTTGCTGCAGTTGACCCGCTGCACCCATGCGCCGGTGCCGCCGAAGTGACCGCCGTTGTTGCGGAAGTCGACCGGTGGATAGACCGCGCCGGGGATGACGGCGTGTTCGGACGACGCGATGAAGTTCTGCCTCGTCAGGTTGGCGCTCGCATCCTTGAGCAAGCTCCACAGCGTCTCGGACAGACCCCACAACGCCCACTCGATGTCGTCGTAGCTGTTCTTGTAAGCCTTCTTGAAGTCGGCGGTGGCGTGGTCGATACCGGGGGCCGGCGCCAGGAAGTAGGCGTGACCGCTGATCGCGTTCTTGCTGCCGCTGCAGATGTACTGGGCAACCGTGACCTCGGTGTAGGTCACACCCGGGCCGACCCAGTTGGCGGCACCGACATGCGCGCCGTAGAAGCCGCCGCTCATGAAGACGAAGTAGCCAGGCGCGGCGTCGACGAAGACGGTTTTGAAGCCGTTCAGCGCGAGCTGGTTGCCGAACTGCGTGGCCGCAGCCTGGTAGTTGCCGTTCTGGTCGACCGGGTAGTCGTGGTAAGGAATCCCCGCCGCCTTGAGCGCCGCCTCGATGCCGTTGCGGGCGCCGGCGAAGTTGTCCGAGCCGCCGGTCACGATGGCCCACTTGGCCTTGCCGGGAGGAGAGCCGTTGTTCGAGTCGACGTTCGATGCGGTCGGGTTGGCGATGCCCTGCTGCTGCGCGTTGCGCAGGACGAGAGCGCCCTGCTGCGCGTAGGTCAGGGACACCGCAAAGTAGTTGGACAGTCCGGTCAAACCGTTGTCGGTGACGCCGGCCGACAGGTAGGGCACGCCGAGGTGCTGGATGTCGGGCTGGGTCGCGCAGGCCTGGATCTGGTCCGTGCCGCCGCCGCCGACGACGAGGAAGTCACGCTTCGCCATCTGCGAGCAGACGTTGCGGGCACCGGACGGCGTGTAGGTGTCGTCCTTGAACTCGACGTGCACGTTGCGGCCGCAGACGGTGTGGCCAGGCTGCGCCCAGAAGGTGCCCGCGCCGGCCTGGAAGGAGCTGTTGGGAAACGGCGTACCTGTGCCGGTCAACGGGGCGTGCAGGCCCAGGTTGATCGTCGAGGAGGTGATGCCGGTCGTGGTGCCGCCGGTCGGCACGCCGCAGGGCCCGCCTGCCGCCGGCTGAGTGCCGCCGCCACCGCCACCGGTCGACCCGGTGCCACCGGTCGACCCGGTGCCACCCGTGCTGCCGGTGCTGCCGGTGCCGGTCGTGCCACCGGACGTCGTGCCGCCCCCGACCACACCGCCCGGAGTGCCGCCGGCGACGGTGCCGCCCGGCGTCGTGCCGCCGACCACGCCGGTGGTGCCGGTCCCGGTCGAGCCGGCGCCGTTGCCGGTCGAGGTGCCGGCGCCGGGGACGCTGCCCGCCGGAGCCTTGAGCGAGTCGGTGGCCTCGGTCTTGAGGCCGCACGCCGCGGTCAGGGCTGAGAGCACCACGGCTGCGGTGAGCAGCCGCGCACTCGTGCGGGTCGAGGTCATCGTTGTCTCCGGGGGTTCAGGGGATGCAGGGTCTGTGCAGGTCGGGTTCAGACCCGGCGCGGAGCCAGGGTCGGGGTTGCGCGGTCCAGCTGACGTTGCTGTTCACGCTCGCGCTCGCGGAGGACGCGGCCGAGGCGGCTGGTGGTCGCATTCGGCACCGGCACGGTGCTGTCGGCCAGCACTGCTCCGGCCGCGACGACCAGCAGCGCGATCGCCACCGCGCCGATCCAGAAGGCCGTGTTGGGCGACGATGGGGCCGGCTTGCGCAGCGCGACCGTGGTGCTCGTGGTCGGGGTCGAGCCGGAGCCGGCGACCACCGGGGGCTGGGCCGAGCCGCCGGCCGTGCCGGTCGTCGGGCCGGTCGGCGGCAGGCTCACCGGGCCGGACGGCGGAGGCACCGAGCTCGAGCCGGTCGAGCCCGTGGACCCGGTGCCGCCGGTCGAGCCCGTGGACCCGGTGCCGCTGCCGGTCGAGCCCGTGGACCCGGTGCCGCTGCCGGTGGGCGTCGTCGGGGCCGGTGGGGTGTAGTTCATCGTCGCCTTGACGGTCTTGGCGCCGGAGAACACGGCCTGGAAGGGTGTCTGGGTGTTGTCCGGGTCGTTGACGAGCGCTACGCCGACATTCTGGTCGTCGATCCACGCCTGCGCGATCGAAGAGATGGTGAACGAGTAGGTGTCGCCCTTGACGCTGGGGGCGACCTTGCTCGAGCAGTCGACCGGCGGCTCGTCGCTGTAGTCGCCACCGTCGGCGGCGGCCCACAGCCGCGTCGGCAGGCACGCCACGATGGGCGCCGCCGCAGAGTTGACGTTGGCCGCGCTGCTGGACTTGTCGAGCGTCACCGACACGGTGAAGTTGTCGATCGTCGTGCCCGGCTTGAGGACACCGAGCTTGAACGCGAGGACCGTCATCTTGCTCGAGGTCGCGTCGTTGGACGTGTGCGCGACGGCGAGGTCGTGCGCGGGGACGCCGCTGGGCTCAGTGGCGGGTGGCGGGCCCACAGCGACCGGCGGCGGGTTCTGCTCGGCGACCGTCTGCCAGAACCAGGCGGCCTGCAGCACCCCCGGCTTGACTGCCTTCGACGCAGCACGAGCCGGGGCCGCCTGAGCGGCCGTGGCCGGCCCCAGGATGAGGACACCCGGGGTCGCGAGCGCAAGCAGCATGACGAGCTGCATGAG
Organism: Frankiaceae bacterium; assembly: GCA_030840545.1. Lineage (GTDB taxonomy): Bacteria > Actinomycetota > Actinomycetes > JAFAQI01 > JAFAQI01 > JAFAQI01. The sequence continues at coordinate 8,518 of JAVEEH010000057.1, forward strand.
CCTCCGCACGATTCGCCTCCAGCCACTTGGACGGTTCCGTGGACTGTTCGACGCGGTGATCAGAAATCCTCCTGAAACACGATGCGATGATCGCGGGGTGCCGCGCAACCCCGTCGCCGACCTACCCCGCGAGGTCGGCGTACTCATCGTGGTCGCGTTTTTCGTGGCTCTCGGGTTCGGGATCGTGGCGCCGGCGCTGCCCTTGTTCGCACGTACGTTCGGAGTCGGCACCGCAGCGTCGGCTGCCGTGATCAGCGTGTTCGCCTTCCTGCGGATCGCGTTCGCGTTCCCGGCCGGACGGCTGATCGACCGCGTCGGTGAGCGTCTCGTGCTCGCGACCGGGATCGGCATCGTCGCCGTCTCGAGCGCGCTGGCCGGGCTCGCCCAGTCCTACTGGCAGCTCGTCGTGCTGCGCGGCGCGGGGGGCGTGGGCTCGGCGATGTTCTCGATCAGCGCGATGTCGGTGCTGGTCCGACTGGTGCCGACCGCCCAACGGGCCCGTGCGGTGGGCCTGTGGTCGGGCGGTTTCCTCCTCGGCGGCATCGCCGGGCCCGGTCTGGGCGGTGTCATCACGAGTGTCTCGATCCGGCTCCCGTTCTTCCTCTACGCCGGGACGCTGGCGATCTCCGGCAGCGTGGCGCTGGTGGCGCTGCGGTCGACGCCGCTGGCCGACAAGGGCAGCGCTGCGGCGCTGACCCGAACCTCGTTGCCGGACGCGTTGCGGATGCCGGCGTTCCGGGCGGCGCTGGCGGCGAACTTCGCGGACGCCTGGGGCTCGATGGGTGTCCGGGCAGCGCTGATCCCGCTGTTCGTCGTGGAGGTGCTGCACCGCAGCGTCGTCTGGACCGGTGTCGGTTTCCTGCTCGTGACCGGCATCAACGCCCTCGTCCTGCTGCCGGCGGGCAGCTATGCCGACCGGGTCGGCCGGCGGCCCGTGCTGATCAGCGGCTGCGCGCTCGCCGGGCTGGCGTTCCTGGTGCTGGCGGTCTGGCCGTCGCTGCCCGGCTTCCTGATCGCGATGGCGGTGCTCGGGCTCGGCTCGGGGCTGTTGGATGTCGCACCCGCCGCGGTCGTCGGGGACATCGTCGAAGGTCGCGGCGGCCCGGTGTTCGCGGCCTACTCGATGTCCTCGGACGTCGCCAACGTCGTGGGACCCATCGCCGCCGGCGCCATCGCCGAGGTGTCCTACTCGGGCGCCTTCGGGCTCACCGCGTTGATCCTCGGCGGTGCCGTCCTCGCGGGGTTCCGGATGCCGGAGACGAAGCTGATCGCCGACGCGCGGTCAGCCCGCGAGAGCCTGGCGCAGGTCGGCGAGCAGGTCGTCGACGTGCTCGATGCCGACCGAGAGCCGGACGAGGTCGCCCGGGACCTCCAGGGCGGAGCCCGTAACGCTGGCATGGGTCATGCGCCCGGGGTGCTCGATGAGCGACTCGACGCCGCCGAGTGACTCGGCCAGGGTGAAGATCTTGGTGCGGGCGCAGATGTCGAGCGCCTGCTGCTCGCCACCGGCGACGCTGAACGTCACCATGCCGCCGAAGCGCGTCATCTGCTTGCGGGCGACCTCGTCGCTGTCGGGGTAGAGCACCTGCTTCACGGCGTCGTGCTTGCGCAGCATGGCGACGATGCGCTCGGCGTTGTCGCAGTGCCGGTCCATCCGCAGGGCGAGCGTCTTGATGCCGCGCAGCACCAGCCAGGAGTCGAACGGGCCGGCAACGCTGCCCATCGCGTTGTGGTGGAACGCGAGCTCCTCGGCGACAGCCGCGTCGTTGGTGACGAGAGCACCGCCGACCACGTCACTGTGTCCGCCGAGGTATTTGGTCGTCGAGTGCACGACCATGTCGGCGCCGAGGGCGAGTGGTTGCTGCAGGTAGGGCGACGCGAAGGTGTTGTCGACGACGAGTCGCGCCCCGACGTCGCGGGCGATGGCGGCGAGCCCGGTGATGTCGGCGACGTTGAGCAGCGGGTTTGTCGGCGTTTCGCACCACAGCAGGGTGGTGTTGTCGCGGGTTGCGCGTCGTACGGCGTCGAGGTCTTGTTGGGCGACGGCGGTCCATTGCAGGCCCCAGCGCTCGAGCACGCGAGCGAACAGCCGGTAGGTGCCGCCGTAGGCGTCGCCGGGGATGACGACGTGGTCCCCTGGCTTGCAGAGCGCGCGAAGAAGGGTGTCCTCGGCGGCGAGACCACTGGCGAACGCGATGCCGCGGACACCGCCTTCGAGCGAGGCGAGGCAGGCCTCGAGGGCGTCGCGGGTGGGGTTGGCGCTGCGGCTGTATTCGTAGCCGGCCCGTAGGCCGCCGACGCCGTCCTGGGCGTAGGTCGAGACCTGGTAGATGGGGGGCACGACGGCGCCGGTCTGCGCATCGGGCTCCTGACCGGCGTGGATCGCGCGCGTCTCGAACGCGAGCTCGGTGTCGTCGGCGGCCACGTGGTCACAGTAGTCGCGCGGGGACGCGCCGCCGGCAGGTCACCACCAGTCGTCGTCGCGACTGCCGAAGCGCTCCCGGGCGGCCGGCAGCAGCTCGATCGTCACGACCGGCTCGCCGCCGATGACCTCCGTGAGGCGACAGAACAGCCCCCAGCTGTCCCCTCCGCGCTCGAGCCTCGATACGGCGGACTGGCTCACGCCGGCGAGGTCGGCAAGCTGCTGCTGCGACAGGTGCACGTCGTGGCGCGCGTGGCGCAGAGCTCGGCCGAGCGGCCCCTTCGCCGGCTGGACGATGCCGCGCCCGCCGATGTCGATGTCGTCGAACCACACCGGCCAACCATGCGTGTCGGGGGGCGGCCCGGGGGCACCTGGCGAGGAGCCCGTGGACGCCGGAGGAGTGGTCGCCTGCTGTGGACGGTCACCGGTCAGGCATCGCCGATGCCCGGATGTTCCGAAACCGCCGATGGCCCTGAGGACCCCGAGGGCCAGCCCTACTCTCCGGCAACTATGCGTCTCGGACATGAGTCATGCGTCCAGCGACTGAGTCATGTCCGAGGCGCATAGTGCTCGGAGAGACACCCGGCTTCCTGGCGCATTGAAGCGACGACGACGGGAGACCCGTTCTGTTCAACGGCCGGCGAGGAAGCCGAGCAGGTCCTGTCGGGTGACGATGCCGCGCGGCTTCCCGTCGTCGAGTACGACGGCGGCGTCGGCGTTCTGCAACGCTGCGACCGCAGCGGCGACCGGCTCCCCCGCACCCACCATCGGCAGCGGCGCGGACATGTGCCGTTCGAGGGAGTCAGCGAGTCGGGCGCGGCCGGCGAACAGCGCGTCCAGCAGGTCTTTCTCCACGACCGACCCGACCACCTCAGCCGCCATCACCGGCGGCTCCTCCTTGACCACCGGCATCTGCGAGACGCCGTACTCCCGCAGGATGTCGATCGCCTCGCGCACCGTCTCGGTCGGATGCACGTGCACGAACTCCGGCATCTGCGCACCCTTGCGCGACAGCACCTGCCCCACCGTCTCGGCCGGGCCACCGGTCGACAGGAAGCCGTAGTCCGCCATCCAGTCGTCGTTGAAGATCTTCGACAAATAGCCGCGGCCGCTGTCCGGCAGCAGCACCACCACGATGTCTCCCGCTTGCGCGCGCGCAGCCACCCGCAGCGCCGCGACCACAGCCATCCCGCACGACCCACCGACGAGCAACCCCTCCTCGCGGGCAAGCCGACGCGTCATGTCGAAGGAGTCGGCGTCGGAGACCGGGACGATCTCATCGGTGACGGTCTTGTCGTAGGTGTCCGGCCAGAAGTCCTCGCCGACGCCCTCGTCGAGATAGGGGCGGCCGGTCCCACCCGAGTAGACCGAGCCCTCCGGGTCGGCGCCGACGACGCGAACCCGGCCGGAGGACACCTCTTTCAGATAGCGCCCGGCACCGCTGATCGTGCCGCAGGTGCCGACACCCGCGACGAAGTGCGTCACCCGCCCGTCGGTCTGCCGCCAGACCTCCGGCCCGGTCGACTCGTAGTGCGACAGCGGGTTGTTGACGTTGGCGTACTGGTTCGGCTTCCAGCCGCCCGGCCGCTCCCGGGCCAGCCGGTCGGAGACGTTGTAGTAGGACTCCGGGTGCTCCGGCGGCACCGCGGTCGGGCACACGACAACCTCGGCGCCATAGGCGCGCATCACGTTGATCTTGTCCTGCGACACCTTGTCCGGGCAGACGAACACGCAGTGGTAGCCGCGTTGCTGCGCGACGATCGCCAGCCCCACTCCGGTGTTGCCGCTGGTCGGCTCGACGATCGTTCCACCCGGCTTCAGCTCGCCAGACTCCTCGGCGGCATGGATCATCTTCTCGGCGATGCGGTCCTTCACCGACCCGCCCGGGTTGAGGTATTCCACCTTCGCGAGCACCTCGGCCGGCAGACCCTCGGCGACCGAGTTCAACCGCACCAGCGGTGTGTTGCCGATCAGAGCGACAACCGAGTCGTAGACCTCCACAGCCGGGAACGTATCTTGATCAGACCTGAACTGAGGAGCCCTCCATGCCCGAGGCAGTCATCGTCGCCACCGCCCGCTCGCCCATCGGCCGCGCCTTCAAAGGCTCGCTGGTCGACTTCCGCCCTGACGACATCACGGCGACGATCGTCAAGACCGCGCTCGACCGGGTGCCCGGGCTCGACCCCAAGGACATCGACGATCTGATCCTGGGCTGCGGTCTGCCCGGCGGCGAGCAGGGCTACAACCTGGCCCGCGTCGTCGCGGTGCTGATGGGCTACGACTTCCTCCCCGGTACGACGATCACCCGCTACTGCTCCTCGAGCCTGCAGTCGACGCGGATGGCGTTCCATGCCATCAAGGCCGGCGAGGGCGACGCATTCATCAGCGCCGGCGTCGAGATGGTCAGCCGCTTCATCAAGGGCAACAGCGACTCGTTGCCGGACACCACCAACCCGATCTTCGCGCCTGCCCAGGAGCGTTCCGCCAAGCTCGCCGACGGCGGCGTCGACTCGTGGCAGGACCCGCGGACCGGCGGCGACATCCCCGACGTCTACATCGCGATGGGTCAGACGGCCGAGAACGTCGCCCGCATCGAGAACGTCACCCGCGAGGAGCAGGACGAGTTCGGCGTCCGGTCCCAGAACCTCGCCGAGAAGGCGATCGCCAATGGCTTCTGGGAACGCGAGATCACCCCGGTGACCCGCCCCGACGGCACCGTCGTGGAGAAGGACGATGGCCCGCGCGCCGGCGTCACGATCGAAGGCGTCAGCGGCCTCAAACCGGTCTTCCGCCCCGACGGGACGGTCACCGCCGCCAACTGCTGCCCCCTCAACGACGGCGCAGCCGCCGTCGTCATCATGAGCGACACGAAGGCCAAGGCGCTCGGTCTCACCCCGCTCGCGCGCATCGTGTCGACCGCGGTGTCCGGCCTCAGCCCGGAGATCATGGGTCTCGGCCCGATCGAAGCGACGAAGAAGGCACTGGCCCGGGCCGGCAAGAGCATCGACGACATCGACCTGGTCGAGATCAACGAGGCGTTCGCGGCGCAGGTGATCCCCTCCGCCCGCGGCATCGGGGTCGACCCGTTCGGTGACAAGCTCAACATCAACGGCGGCGCGATCGCCGTCGGGCACCCGTTCGGCATGACCGGCGCACGCATCACCACGACGCTGATCAACTCGCTGCAGTACCACGACAAGACGTTCGGTCTCGAGACGATGTGTGTCGGCGGCGGTCAGGGCATGGCGATGGTGCTGGAGCGGCTCAGCTGAGCTCTTTCGACGCTGCGGCCACCAGCCGCAGCGTCGC